>CAZCKW010000006.1:0-18009 GCA_964499375.1 uncultured Dehalococcoidales bacterium | reverse complement strand
TTTAGGGGGCAGAACCCTATCTTAACAACCTGTCCAAATTTCGGGGACCACCTCAGTTTCCTGTCCGCAATCTCTTTCTCGGTTGCAATATTATCGGCAGCCTCCAGCACTGTCAGATGCGATAACAGCTTCCCTTAGTTTAGTCCGGTCTAGCGTGTATCAAGTTATAACCAATTTGTTAGAATTGTCTAACAATTTATTGTATAATTATTCTGTTAGACAGTTCTAAATAAATACTGGAAGAGTTAATACGTTGGCAAGTAAGATGGTAAAGCAGCAGAGCCCCAGTATGGAGGATTATCTTGAGAAGATAGTTATGATTACCGAGGGTAAAGAAGCGGTAACAGTGACTAATATCAGCAGGCTACTAGGGGTAACGAAGCCCAGTGTTATATCTGCCCTCAAGAAGCTTTCTGAAAAGGGACTTATTAAGCATGAAAGGTATGGCTCCGTGGAACTTACTATCGAAGGGAAAAAAATCGCTGAAGATGTACTTCGACGCCACAAGGCACTGGGTAAATTTTTTATTGAAGTACTTGGAATCGATCCCGATACGGCTTGGAAGGATGCATGTAAGATGGAGCACTTCATTAGTCCAACTACATCGAGAAGGCTTATAAAATTTGTTAATCTTACATTGACATCACCCGTTGGAAAACCCAATGACTGAAAACTTTAAATTAATACTCTAAGTATGGTAAATGCATATAAATATTTACTCGAAATGATGACAGAGGAAGAAGATTGTAGAAACCAATCGAGAATGGAAAGGGGAACTGGTTATGCCTGATAGAAAACAAACCACTTTAGTGCTAATGCCGACAGGGCGAAGTGGTGTAGTAGTACAGATTCGTGGTGGGCAGAGCCTGGTCAGCCGTCTTAGTGCTATGGGCATTAGGCCTGGCAAGAGAATAATCAAGAGTAGTGCAATGTTCATGAGAGGACCTGTGACCGTTCAAGTGGATAGAGCTCAGTTGGCTATTGGCTATGGCATGGCCGGCAGGATAATGGTTGCCCTAGACTGAGTTGAATGAAAATACTTCTGATGGGTAATCCCAATGTGGGAAAAAGCGTAATTTTCTCTCGCCTAACTGGGATTCGTGTAATTGCTTCCAACTATCCTGGCACGACGGTCAGCTATACTCGGGGGTTTATGAAACTGGGTGGGGAAGTTGCTGAGATTATTGATGTACCAGGCACCTATACCTTAGAGCCAACCAGTGAAGCTGAGAGAATAGCCTTACAGATGCTAAGCACAGGGGATTTAGTCATAAACGTGGTTAATGCGACCAATCTGGAAAGAAACCTTTATCTGACTTTACAGTTACTAGAGAGGGATATCCCGGTGGTTGTAGCACTAAATATGTGGGATGATACCAAACACCGGGGTATACATATAGATTTAGACAAATTGAGCAAACTCCTTGAAGTTCCGGTGGTCCCAACTGTGGCATTGACCGGTGAGGGAATAAAAGAACTGGTGGAAAATATTCCCGCAGCCACTTCACCAAAAACTCCCAGGCGCAGTCATGATGAGCGCTGGGTTGCTGTAGGAAAAGCCGTGGATCAGGTTCAGTTTATTACTCATCGTCATCATACGTGGTTTGAACATCTGACTGATGCCAGTGTAAAACCGTTGACTGGCAGTATTATAGCTATAGCTGTGCTATTTATTAGTTTTATGTTGATTCGTTTTATAGGTGAAAGCCTGATTAATTATGTTTTCGATCCGTTCTTTAGCACTCTTTGGGCTCCGGTGGTATTGAAGGCAAGCAGCCTTATGGGGGGTAGTGGTTTTCTCCATGATACCCTGATTGGCAGTGTTGCCGGTGGCGAAATAAATTTTACTGAGTCATTTGGGCTACTATCCAGCGGGCTCTATGTACCCTTCGCGATGGTCCTACCGTATATTGTCTCTTTCTATCTGGTACTGGGGTTGCTTGAAGATACCGGATACCTGCCGCGATTGGCAGTTTTGCTAGATTCTGCAATGCATCGCCTGGGTCTCCACGGATATGCCATCATCCCAACATTGCTTGGTCTTGGCTGCAATGTGCCGGCTATTCTGGCTACCCGCATTCTGGAAAGCAAGAGAGAGCAGTTCATTGCCGCTACTTTAATATCCATAGCCGTGCCCTGTGCTGCTTTACAGGCAATGATTTTCGGTCTGGTTGGTGCACATGGACTGCAGTATGTAGCCCTAGTTTATGGGACATTGTTTGTGGTTTGGGTCATATTAGGCATTATTCTCAACCATAGTGTAAGGGGATTTAGCCCGGAACTGTTAATCGAAATTCCTCCCTACCGTTTGCCGCCATGGCGAACCGTGTTACAGAAGCTGTGGATGAGAATCTATGGGTTCCTGGTCGAGGCGATTCCTATAATTCTAGGAGCTATTCTGGCAATCAATATACTATATATTCTGGGCGTATTTGATTCAATTGCTAACTTCGCTGCACCAGTGGTAACAGGCTTACTCGGTTTGCCCAAAGAGGCAGTAACAGCCCTATTGATTGGCTTTCTGCGCAAGGATGTTGCTCTGGGTTTACTGGCTCCTCTAGCCTTAACCGCTGAGCAATTAGTTATAGGTAGTGTAGTCTTGGCCATGTTCTTTCCATGTATAGCTACCTTCGTTGTTCTTCTCAAGCAGCTTAGGATTTTGAATATGCTCAAATCAGCAGGGATAATGATTACTGCTGCTCTCATAACGGGAGGGATATTGAATTTAATCCTTTGAGCATGGAGTGGCTGTTTCGGCGTTTAGGGTGATTGGATTTTTTCAGAACGATAGTAGTTTGCTTCGCTTAGCCGCATCGCATATGATGGGTTTGGATGGCACAGTATTAAGGGTGTATGTAGGAGGGAAATATGATAGTAGAGATGAGAAAGGATACCGTTCAAGAGGAGATAGATGCTGTGGTACAGCGAGCAAAGTCGATGGGGTTGGAAGTTCAGTTGAACTTGGGTACAGAAAAAACAGTGGTGGCCATACTGGGAACTGACACGGGAAAACTATCTACAGACATATTTGCTGTGCTACCTGGAGTGGAGAGCATATCACGGATTATGAAACCTTATAAGCTAGCCTCCAGGGAATTCAAGGCAGAAGATAGCCTTGTTTCAGTTAATGGAATTGAGATAGGAGGCAAACGAATCGTTATTATGGCAGGTCCCTGTGCTGTTGAGGGTGAGGAGCAGCTTATGAAAGCGGCCAGGGCTGTGAAAAGCTGTGGGGCTTGTATTCTACGTGGTGGTGCCTTCAAACCACGCACTTCTCCTTTTAGCTTTCAAGGATTAGAACAGGCTGGCCTGGAATTAATAGCGCAAGCAAGACAATTATTTAACATACCTGCGGTCACAGAAGTAGTAGATCCTCATGATGTTAGTCAGGTATCCAAGTATGCTGATATTTTGCAGGTTGGGGCTCGGAATATGCAGAACTATGCCCTGCTTACGGAGATAGGCAGAAGAAAGTGTCCTGTTATACTGAAACGGGGACTAGCGTCTACTATCAAGGAGTGGCTTACAGCTGCCGATTATATACTGGCGGAGGGAAATAATAGGGTTATTCTATGCGAGAGAGGTATCAGAACCTTTGAGGATAGTATTCGTTTTTCTCTGGATATTAGTTCCATACCCGTGGTTAAAAAATTCAGCCACTTGCCTTTAATTGTTGACCCCAGTCATGCTGCCGGTCATTACTCCTTTATTCCGGCGATAGCCAAAGCAGCTGTGGCCGCTGGTGCTGATGGGCTTCTAATAGAAGTCCATCCTAATCCCAAGGAAGCTCTGGTGGATGGGCTTCAGTCACTTACTCCGTCGGATTTCGCCAGGTTGATGAAAGAACTCAGACTAGTTGCCAAATCAGTAGGCAGGTATATCTAGCCTGGATACAGACATACCACAATCGCAATGGTGTTAGCTCAGAATAACGGGAACAACGTAAGCAGGAGATTTTCGATAATAACCGGTAGTGCTTAGGGTTAAAGAATCATTCTCTCAGAGAAGCACCCAGTTCCCGATGTAATCGATCCAAAAGTTTTTGGTGGGGTTTATTGACCTCTTCATCAGTCAAAGTGCGATCAGGAGACTGATAGACAATTCTTATAGCGAAGGATTTCTTACCTTCAGGTATCTGCTCACCGTTATAAATATCGAAGAGAGTAGCCTTATTAACTAGTGGAGAGCCTTGGATTATATCCTGTACCTGTTGATAGCTAACTTGCTCATCTATTACCAGAGCAATGTCCCTGGTTATACTGGGAAATCGCGGGATAGATTGATATTTCTTCGCCTTACTTGCATTATTCATCAGCTTTTCCATATCCATTTCAATAAGACAAACATTATTGGAAAGCTCGAAGGCTTGTGCTACTTTAGGATGTAAATCACCTACAACACCCACTTCGTCAACGCTGATGGCAATAGCTGCTCTTCTATCAGGGAACAAACCTGTGTCATCGCTATCCTCAAATGTTACCGCAAGCCCTAACAGGCTCATTAGATTCTCCACTATTCCTTTGGCATCAAAGAAGTCAAGTGGCTCACCAGCAGCATGCCACGATAGCTCTTGTCTCGTGCCGCTTAAGACGGCACACAGTATATCCTTTTCACGGGGTAGCTCTTTTCCTTGGGGAAGGAATATCTTACCAATTTCAAACAGCCGTATGCCTGATTGATAGTGCTTTTGATTGTTCGCTAAAGTGGTCAAGAGACCAGCACGTAGTGTAGTGCGCAAGTATTCCTGTTCCTTTGTCATGGGGTTAGCTATCTTCAGTGGAGTAACCTGGGTCTCGAGTTTTGGGGCAAGTCCCTGTAATTTTTCTAGGCTGGTTAAAGAATAAGTCAATATTTCTTGGAATCCCCAACCGGTCAGGGTATGGCGCAATTTTTGTTTGAAGCTGAGCTCTGGCATAGGCTTTTGTGCTGGCAAAGGAGCGCTAATCAGAGTTATGGGAATTTTATCGTAGCCAATGATGCGGATTACTTCTTCTACCAGGTCAGCAGCACATTTGATATCACTACGCCAGTAGGGAGAGAGCACCGACATTTGCTTGGGTGTTTGGTCTGTTTCCTGACATTCGAAGCCCAGCGATTTTAATGCCGTGAGTATTTCATCTGCAGTAATTTCCAGGCCTGAAAGACGCGTCACTTCCTTAGTAGAGAGTAAAATAGCCTCTGGCTCTGTTTGAGCAGGATAGACATCAATAATGCCTTTAGCAGCTTTACCACCTGCTAGTTCCAGGAGTAATTGAGTAGCTCGCTTCAATGCAACTGGTGGCAGTTCTGGGTTTAAACCCTTATCAAAGCGAATGGAAGCTTCGCTTTGTAAATTAAGATACCTGGCTCCTCGACGAATGATAGATCGGTTGAAATTTGCTGATTCCAGAAGAACAGAGGTGGTTGCATCGGTGACCTCTGCATCCAACCCACCCATAATGCCAGCAATGGCAACGGCTCTCTCCTTGTCAGTAATAACAAGAATATCTGGAATGAGGTGCCTCTCTATCCCATCCAGGGTAGTAAAGCTCTCATCATTCTTAGCGCGGCGAACAATAAGCTGTTTACCTTGAAGCTTATGATAATCAAAGGCATGAAGGGGTTGACCATATTCTAACATCACAAAATTGGTAATATCGACAATATTGCTTATGGGGCGCATGCCATAACTTAGCAGATGTTGTTGCAGCCAGTTAGGAGAAGGACCTAACTTTACTCCGTTGACCAAACTGGCACAGTATCTGGGACATAGATTTGGTTCAGCGATGTCAACAGAAACCAAGGCATTTATCTGACTCTCAGCCTCTTCGTAGTTGATATCCGGCAAATGAATAGGCTGCTCCGTTAAGGCGGCAACTTCTCTGGCAATACCAATTAGGGATAAGCAATCCGGACGATTTGGTGTTATATCGAGGTCGAATATGGTGTCGCCTAAGTAATCCTTGAGGATTGTGCCTATAGGGGCTTCTGTTGGCAGGACAACGATACCTTCATGTTCATCGGAAATGCCCAGTTCCTTCTCTGAACAAACCATACCTTCGGAGGAAACGCCGCGAATACTAGCTGCCTTTAGAAGTGTAACTTTTCCAGTGTGACCATCAATAAGCCTGGCTCCTAAATGGGCAAAGGGTACCTTTTGTCCAACACGAATATTAGGAGCGCCACAAACCACCGTAACCTGCTGGGTGCCCAAATTGACGGTAGGTAGGGTCAATCGGTCCGCATTAGGATGAGGATTTATATCCACTACTTGTCCTATCACAATATTATCCCAGGTGCCGCCTATAGTTTGTATGCCTTTGACCTCCATGCCGGCCATGGTTAATTTTTTAGCCAGCTCTTCAGGAAGATATGTTATGTCAACATATTCACCAAGCCATTTGAGAGAAGCTTTCATGTTATTTACTAACCTTTAAATTAGTAACCTCCGATAGATTAGAATTGTTTTAAAAATCTGAGGTCATTGCCGTAAAAAAGTCGTATGTCGTCGATACCATAGCGAAGCATGGGTATCCGTTCCACTCCCATACCGAAGGCAAAACCACTGTAGATTTCAGGGTCAATATCAACGCGCCTGAGAACATCGGGATGTACCATACCAGCACCCAGTATTTCGAGCCAACCGCTGTAGCTACATAATCTACAGCCGGCACCACGGCAGTTCAAGCATTCTATAGCTATCTCTACCCCAGGCTCAACAAAAGGGAAGTAATCACATCTGAACCGCACCTTTCTTTCCTTACCAAAGAGACAATGACAGAATTCAAATAGAGTGCCTTTTAAGTCAGAAAGGCTGATATTTGTGTCTATAGCCAATCCTTCCACCTGGTAGAACATGGATTCATGTGTAGCATCTGTTGCCTCGTAGCGGTAAGTCCGACCTGGAACTATTACTCTTATTGGCGGGCGCTCTTTTTCCATGATTCTTATTTGCATTGGGGAAGTATGAGTGCGTAAAAGCCTGGCTTGTCCAGCGACCTCTTCCGAATCTATCCATAGAGTAGCGAACATGTCTCGTGCTGGGTGATTCGGCGGGATGTTAAGAGCTTCAAAGTTGTAGTAATCTAACTCTACATCGGGTCCTTCCCATACCTGGAATCCCATGTGTTGGAAAATGTTGCATATTTCATCAATCGTTTGAGTGATAGGATGAAGTCTCCCTGTGGGTATAGGGTGACCAGGAAGAGTGATATCAAAATTTGACTGCTCCAGAAGAGAATCTATATGAGTCTCCTCCAGTGATTTTTCCTTTGCTGTGAGGCTAGACTCGAGAGTTGCCTTGACTTCATTGGCTAGAGTGCCAATGATCCTACGTTCTTCAACGGGCAAGTCTGCCAGGGAGCGCAGGATTTGATTTAGTTTACTCTTCCTGCCTAAAGTATAGACGCGCCAGGATTCTAGTTTCTTAAGTTCCCTGATCTGGCTTAATTCACTAAGAGACTTTAGTTGTATTTCTTCAAGCTGTTTAAGCATTTGTGTTTTTGGGTAAAACAGAGGTTACTAATTTGGCGAATCCTCCAGGATCTTTAACAGCCATCTCAGCCAGCATCTTACGATTTACATCTATATTCGATTTCCTCAAGCAGGCCATAAACCGACTGTAGGAAAGCCCTTGCATCCGTGTTGCGGCGTTGATACGAGTGATCCATAGTCTTCTGAAATCACCTTTCCGCTCACGACGATGGCAATAGGCATAGTCTAAAGCGTGAAGCATAGACTCATGGGCTCTCCTGTAGAGGGCATGCCTTGTGGCCCTATGTCCTCTGGTTAATTCAAGCACTTTTTTATGGCGCTGATGACTGACTTTTCCGCTTCTAGCTCGTGGCACAACTATTCCCCCTTAGTTTATTTTTTGAGAACATCTCTTCTCTCTAGTCATGAATTGAATTACTGTAAAAGCGATCACAAATAAGCAAGCGAGATGGAACCGCTGGGCAGTAATCCCCCTTAATACTATTCTAATAAGGTAGAAGTTTTCTTATTCGTTTTTTATCCGCAGAAGATACAGGTATAAGCGCATCATAGAGGCGTTTAGTACTGGGCCTCTTTTTGCGTCGCAGGTGGCTTTTACCACACTTTGTGCGCAGGATCTTTCCAGTACCTGTAATATGGAAGCGATGTTTCGCTCCTTTGTGAGTTTTAAGCTTTGGCATCTGTTTTCACCTTTGTAGATTTTTTTGTAGATGAGGGAGAAAGGATTAAAGCTATATTCCGGGCATCCTTAACCATCTGATTGCCTGCTACGGCTTCCTCCTTTAAAGCCTCTGCAACTCTCTTTAGTACTTTCCAACCTAATTCCGGATAAATAACCTCACGTCCTCTAAATCTTACTTGTACCCTGACTTTATTACCTTCCTCCAGCAACTTCCTAACAGTTCTAATCTTTGCCTGTAAATCATGCTCCTCGATTTTAGGTCTAAAACGGACCTCCCTGAGTAATCCAATTCTTTGGCTCTTCTTTACCTTGCGTTCCTTTTTAGTTTGTTCATATTTATACTTTCCATAATCAAGTAGCCGACATACTGGAGGCTTTGCTGTTGGTGCCACCTCTACCAGGTCTAGACCATGCTCCCTGGCCATTTGAAGCGCTTCTCCCAGAGGTACAATACCTAATTGCACTTCTCCTTCCCCTATGAGGCGAACCTCTCTGGCTCTGATTCTCTGGTTAACTGCTACTTTTTCAGCTACACGCGCTTTAGTTCTTAGCACCATTTAAGAGTAGACCTCTATAGCTGCCTCTATGGTAGCTTTTACCTGTGTTACCGTTCGTGAACCTAGATTTTCCCCGTTTCTTAGACGGAGTGAAACACCAGATGAATTCACTTCGCTATCACCAACTACGAGCATAAATGGGATCTTTTCCAGTTGAGCCTCCCTTATTTTCAGATTCATTCTCTCAGTACGGTTGTCAATGTGGCAGCGAATATCTGCATTCTCAAGCTCATCTTTTATCTGTTGGGCATAGTCAATATGGCGGTCTGCTATAGGGATTATTACTGCCTGAACAGGAGATAGCCAGACAGGAAAAGCACCACCATAATGTTCGATGAGGCAAGCAAAGAAACGTTCCATACTACCTAGAACGGTACGATGTATCATTATTACGTTATGCTCCATGCCATCACCTCCAATGTAACAGACATTGAAGCGCTCTGGCAAATTGAAATCGACCTGGATAGTAGGTCCCTGCCATGCGTGTCCTAAGGCATCTCTAGTTTTAATATCGATCTTGGGCCCATAAAAGACACCCTCACCAGGGTCAATCTTGTAGGGAAGCTTAAGCTTATCCAAGACTTGTTTTAAAGATTCTGTGGCTTGCTCCCACATCTGAGTGGTGCCAGCATATTTTTCCGGTCGGGTGGATAACAAAATATCATAATCATGAAATCCGAAAGTGGACATCATAAACTGTGCTAACTTGATAACGCCTATCACTTCCTCCTCAATTTGGTCAGGACGACAGAATATATGGGCATCATCCTGAGTAAATCCCCTTACTCTGGCTAAACCATATAATACACCAGTTCGCTCATAACGATATACTGTCCCTAGTTCTGCATAGCGTAATGGTAAATCCCTATAGCTACGCATACGACTCTTGAAAATCAGGATATGCCCCAGACAATTCATAGGTTTTATTATGTATTGCTGTCCTTCCATTTCCATTGGTGGATATAAATAATCTCGATAGAAGTCCCAATGTCCACTTGTTTTCCATAAATCTGCCTTGGCAATATGAGGAGTATATACCATTTGATAACCTCGTTTAGTATGCTCTGCCTTCCAGAAGTCTTCAATAATCTGGCGTATCAAAGCGCCTTTGGGATGCCAACAGATCAGTCCTGGTCCTATTTCCTCATGAATGCTGAAAAGGTCAAGTTCTTTGCCCAGCTTCCTGTGGTCTCGTTTAGCAGCTTCGACCTGTCGTGATAAGTAATTTTCAAGTTCCACCTGACTGTCGTATGCCAAGCCATAGATTCTCTGCAGCATGGGGCGTTTTTCATCTCCCCGCCAGTATGCTCCTGCTATATGAGTAAGCTTGAAAGCCGTGATTTCATCCGTAGAATGCAAATGTGGGCCATGACATAAGTCGGTAAAAGAACCCTGAGTGTATAAGGTCACCGTATCACCAGCAATTTCATCAATAAGCTCTAGTTTGTAAGGTTGATTGGAAAAGATTTGGCGAGCTTCTTCTTTATTTACTTCTTTTTTTTGGAAGTGTGCACCTTGCGTAATGATATCTCTCATTTTACTTTCAATTATAGGCAGATCTTCTGGGGTTAGTGAACGGGATAGCTCAAAATCATAATAGAAGCCATTCTCAATAGCTGGTCCAATGCCAAATTTAACATCGGGTAACACTAATTGTACTGCCTCAGCCATAACATGAGAGGCAGAGTGGCGCATCTTTTCCAGTCTTTCTTCCGAGTTCATTTTAAGTCATTGACTAGTAGACAAGTAGGAATATCATACCTAAAGCAGGAGTGTCTTTAATGCTGAATTCCATAGAATATAGTAGATGTGACAAGTTAGCGGTTTTTACTTTCCGATGTTGCCATTCTTTCTTTGTAATAATTAATGGTTATCATAAAAGCTAATTTTCCCGAATACCTCTGAAATGTAACAATGGATCCACTCACATCTATCTATATTATCATATCTCCCAGATATGGGCGATACTGGACTTGAACCAGTGACCTCTGCGATGTCAACGCAGCGCTCTAACCACTGAGCTAACCGCCCCTTCCGAAGGATTGTAGCAAACATACCTAGCTAGGTCAAATAGTGTTGCGCGTATTTGGCAATTAGATATGTATTGTCTCCTTTGACTGGCTCCATAGTGATAATTCAATTTAAAATCATGGTGAACTCTCAAGTTTATGGGAGAGCGAGAATTGCATGGGCACGTGGTATAATGAAATTGGTCACGTATTGGCAGGTCAAATGACTGGAAAGGATTTCGAGATTATCAACCACACTGCTGATGTGGGTATTATTGCTTACGGCTCCGACATAAGGCAGCTCTTTTCTAATGCTGCTCTGGCATTGTTCAGCTTAATTACAGACACTGAAAGCATCGTGGAGAAGATTCAGAAAGATGTGCAGGTAATCAGCAAGGACAGCAATAGCTTATTAGTAGATTGGCTCAATGAGCTTATTTACCTCTTCGACACTGAGCGTGTTTTATTCAGCAGGTTCGATATTAAAAAACTGAGCAATAATCAGCTTATAACTACCTGCTGGGGGGAAAGCTTTGACCCGTTAAAACACAAGATAAGGATTGAAGTTAAGGCAGCTACGTATCACATGTTAAAGATAAACAAGGATGACGGTAAATATAATGTGCAAGTAATCTTCGATGTCTAGGGGGTTAGGAAATGCCACAATGGCAGGGACAACTTATTAAGATAGACGATTATCGCTGGGAGATTCCTCAGAGCTATAAACCGGGCATGCGAGTTCCTGGTTTAATTTATTCCGATGAAGCGATGCTGAAGTCTATACAAGAAGAACAAACACTTGAGCAGGTTGCCAATGTCGCCTTTCTGCCAGGGATAGTTAAGTTCTCTTTTGCTATGCCAGATATCCATTGGGGTTATGGTTTTCCTATAGGTGGAGTTGCTGCTATGAGTGTTAGGGATGGCGTAGTCTCTCCGGGTGGCGTGGGTTATGACATAAACTGCGGAGTAAGATTGCTGCGCACAAATCTCAGCGAAGATGAAGTAAGGCCTAAGATAAATCAACTTATTGGTGAGTTATTTACTAGTATTCCATCTGGTTTAGGCTCTGAGCGGAAAGCAAAGGTGAGCCGTAAAGATATGAACGAATTGATGATTGAAGGTGCTAAATGGTTAGTGAAACATCGCTTTGGCACTGAGGATGACCTGGATGTTACTGAGGAAGGCGGCTGTATGGAGGGTGCTGACCCGAGCAAGGTTAGTGATAGAGCCATAAAGCGAGGGATGCCTCAAATAGGCACATTAGGCTCTGGGAATCATTTCATTGAGATTCAGGTGGTAAAGGAAATCTTTAACCATCATATTGCTAAGATAATGGGTATCACTGAGCTAGGCCAGGTGTTAGTTCTAATACATACCGGTTCCCGGGGTTTTGGTCATCAAATATGCACCGACCAACTTAGAACTATGGGAGATGCGGTATTAAAGTATGGGATAAAGCTCCCTGATCGCCAACTTGCTTGTGCCCCTATAGAATCGCAGGAAGGAAAGGATTATTTGGCTGCCATGGCATGCGCCGCTAATTATGCCTGGTGTAATCGGCAATATATCGCTCACTGGGTAAGGGAGAGCTTCTCCAGGGTCTTTGGTAGGCACTATACGGAACTTGGGATGCAGCAAATTTACGATGTGGCTCATAATATTGCTAAGATAGAGGAGCATGTAGTAGATGGACAGAAACTTGAAGTTTGCGTACATCGCAAAGGAGCCACCAGAGCTTTCCCTCCTAATCATAAGGATGTTCCACAGAAGTACCAGGAGGCAGGACAACCTGTGCTTATACCAGGTGATATGGGTCGCTGTTCTTACATTGCCACTGGCACCCAAAGAGCCATGGAGGAAACCTTTGGCTCAACCTGTCATGGCGCTGGCAGAGTGATGAGTCGTAGTGCTGCCATGCGGAGTTTGAAAGGAAAGGATATAGCTCAAGAATTACAGAGCAGGGGCATCATCATTAAGACAGGGAGTATATCTTCATTGGCTGAGGAGGCATCTCAAGCTTATAAGGATATAACAGAGGTAATCGATATTGTTCACCAAGCTGGTATTTCCAGGAAAATAGCTATGGCTGTTCCCATAGGTGTAATAAAGGGCTAAATACCGTTTGTCGGTCTGAGCTTAACTGGAAATCTAATATGAAACAAACCGTAGTAAAACTCCCAACTCCCCGGCTAATAGGTAAAGCTTCGCTGGAAGAGGTGGTAGCCAAACGCAGGTCAGTTCGAAGGTATCGAACTGAGCCTTTAACTCTGTTTCAATTAAGCCAGGTGCTCTGGTCTGCTCAGGGTATCACAGGTGGAAGAGCATTTAGAGCCGCTCCCAGCGCAGGAGCTACTTATCCCCTGGAACTATTCACTTTCATTGGCAGACAAGCAATAGAAGGGCTACAGGAAGGTATTTATCATTATGAGGTTAACAGCCATTCACTGGTCTTGCATCAGCCTGGAGATTTGAGAAAAGAGCTAGCACGGGCTGCTCTGGATCAAGGATTTATTCTGAGTGCCCCGGTGGATATTGTTATTTGTGCCATTTACGCCAGGACTTGTTCCAATTACGGCAGGCGCGGTGAAAGGTATGTTCACATGGAAGTGGGACATGTCGGGGAAAATATCCATCTCCAAGCTGCAGCTTTGGGTTTAATAACAGTTGAAGTTGGTGCCTTTAATGATGAAGAGGTGAGGAATATACTTGGGGTGGAAGAGCAGATCAAGCCCCTATATATTATGCCTATCGGCAAGCCTCTATAGACAGTAGAAGCGTTCTAAATGAGGTTTCAATATAAATAGGTTAGTCTTGGCTATTCAAGGAAATTGAAATCAGTTTTTTATGTTTCTAAGTTGTTTATCAGCCAATATTCGATGCTATCTGCTAAAGCTAGCCAGCTGGCTTCAATGATATTGCTGGAACTGCCTACAGTTCTCCAGTGTTCCTTGCCATCGCTGGATTCAATGAGAACTCGCACATGTGAAGCAGTGCCTGCGTTTTCTTCAAGTATGCGTACTTTATAGTCGACAAGTTCTACGACGATCAAGCCAGGATAGAACTGGATCAAAGCTTTGCGCAAAGCCTGGTCAAGTGCATTGACCGGTCCATTACCTTCAGCAGCAGTGTGTACTACTTTACCATCTACTCTTACCTTAATGGTGGCTTCTGATAACAGCTCATCCTGATTGCCACTACTGGGAAGGCGGCGGCGTTTCTCCATCACCACCATGAAATCAACTAGCTCAAAGGGTGGGTGGTAGTCTGGCTGGACACGACGGAGTAATAAATCAAATGATGCTTCCGCACTATCATATTGAAAGCCTTGTTTCTCCAGTGACTTGATTTGCTTTAACACCTTTTCAATTTCTGTGTCTCCAGGGAGAGGAACTCCACGTTCTCTTGCTTTATAAATGATATTCGATTTTCCTGATAGCTCGGATATGATAACTCGCGGGCGATTACCCACCAAGTCGGGATCGACGTGTTGATAGCTATCTTTCCATCTCATTAAGGCTGAAACGTGGGTTCCACCCTTATGAGCAAAGGAATCGGCACCGACATAAGGTAGACGACTATAGTGAGGTAAATTGGCCAGTTCTGCTACGTAGCGGGAGATTTTGCTGAGTTTATTTAGCTGTTCGTCGGTGACACAATCAATGCCCATCTTGAGTTTCAAATCTGGTATTATAGAGCACAGGCTTGCATTACCGCAGCGCTCACCATACCCATTGATAGTCCCTTGCACTTGGGTGACCCCCGCATTAACTGCAGTCAATGAGTTAGCCACGGCAAGCTCGGCATCATTATGGGCATGAATGCCTAGAGGGACGGAGGTCACCTGTTGAACAGCTTTAATAGTCTCTTGTATTTGCTGGGGTAAAGTACCGCCATTGGTATCGCAAAGGATTACACATCCAGCGCCGGCTTTGGCTGCAACGGTCACTACCTCAAGGGCATATTCTGGATTTGCTTTATAACCATCAAAGAAGTGTTCGGCATCGAAGAAAATCCTAAGCCCCTTTGACTTAAGATAACTAATGGATTCTGTGATCATGCTAAGGTTATTCTCCAATGTGGTTTTTAGAACATGAGTAACCTGTTTATCCCAGGCCTTGCCTACAATGTTAATTACCCCTGTTTTAGCCTCCAGTAAGGCCTGAATATTGGCATCTTCCTCTATGCAATGGCCTGAGCGTACCGTGCTTCCGAAGGCAACCAGAGTTGAATGGGCTAGGTTTAGACCTTGCGCTCTCACAAAGAATTCGGCATCTTTTGGATTAGACCCAGGCCAGCCACCTTCAATAAAATCAATGCCTAACTCATCCAATCTCTGTGCGACCTTTAGTTTATCCTCAACAGAAAAGGAAATTCCCTCCTGTTGAACGCCGTCTCTCAAGGTCGTATCATAAAGTTGTATTAATGGCATAGAATCATCCTCATTAACTTCTTATTCTGTTAGTAATTAATTTACCCATCTCATGCGTCCCTATTTTAATTTTACCATCTGACCATATATCACTGGTTCTATAGCCTTCTCCTAAGATGGAGAGGACGGCATCTTCTATGGTGCAGGCTTCCACCTCCAACTCAAAGGAATGGCGAAGCATGAGTGCAGTGCTCATGATAGTAGCGATGGGGTTAGCTATATTCTGTCCTGCTATATCCGGGGCACTTCCATGAACCGGTTCATACATTCCAAATGCCTTCCCCTTAGGTATTCCAGCCAGGCTAGCTGAAGGCAACATCCCCATAGAACCAGCCAGAACTGAAGCCTCGTCAGTGAGGATATCGCCAAACATGTTTTCGGTAACTATAACGTCCAAATCTGCAGGGTGCTGGATAAGCCACATGGCACAGGTGTCCACCAACATGTGCTGCAGTGTGACATCAGGATAATCAGCAGAAACTTCTATGGCGACCTGTCGCCATAACCGGGATGATTGGAGAACATTTGCTTTGTCTACAGATGTTAGCTTTTTAGACCTTGCCCTGGCTAATTCAAAACCGACCCGAAGTATGCGCTCAATCTCAGCCTCAGAATAAACCAGGGTGTCAACTGCCTGCCTACCTTCTGAAGTTTGCCATTGTTTCTTGGGCTGACCAAAATAGAGTCCTCCGGTAAGCTCACGGACTACCATTAAATCAACGCCTTCAATTATCTCCGGTTTTAGAGGTGTGGAATGAAGCAAGATAGGCAGAACCTTTACCGGACGTAGATTGGCAAATAAGCCCAGTTCTTTTCTCAGTGCTAGAAGCCCATCTTCAGGGCGAACCTCGGCTTTGGGGTTGTCCCATTTTGGCCCACCAACAGCACCAAGCAATACGGCATCACACTCCTTACACATACCCAGCGTTTCTTCGCTAAGAGCTGTGCCAAAAGTATCTATAGATATACCACCTGCCAGGCCGTTATGCAGGTGGAATTCATGCCCGAATCTTTCGCCTACAGCCTGTAAGACCCCCATCCCTTCATCAATGACTTCAGGACCAATGCCATCACCGGGTAACACTGCTACATTATAGTTCATGTTGTTACTCTCCTGTAATTAATTATTTTTCATATTCAATCAATCTACCAGCGCAAATAATCCTGGACTCATCTTCTCCAGATCTTTCTAATCCATCCTTTTGGAGTATCTTCATTACTGGTAGTAGGCTTTATTAAGAACGTTAATATGAAGGCAATAATACCAAGTACGGCACAAATTTGAAAAGCCGGAATATAACTACCGTATGTCTCAGATATACTTGCTGCCATTAATGGTCCAATAGCACCTCCAAGTGCAAGGTTGAGCATTATTGTACCATGTGTTATTCCATGTGATTTCAAACCGAATAAGTCAGCTACCATCAATGGCCTTAAGGCTGATTCACCGCCGTAGGCAAAACCATAGATAACTGCAAACAAGTATAGCATCCATAACATGTTTGATGGCACCAGCCATAACAAAGCCACAGCGGCCAGGATGAAGGCGATGCTATAAGTTGTTCTGGTGCCTATCCTGTCAGCTATACCACCCAGAATAATCCTGCTTGCAATGCTAACCCCACCAAGAGTTGCCATGATGGTAGCAGCCTTTTCCGCTGGGATGTTTACCCCCATAGCATATGGGACAAGGTGCACCATGATAGCCTGCATGCCGATACCATAGCAAAGGGTTATAACGAAAAGTAGCCAGAATTGTCTGAAATGAATTGCTTCTTTATAAGAAAATTCACTGGTTTTCGGTGACCGACCTGTTTTACTGGACTCTTTGTAACCATATGGCAATAATCCTATTTGACCGGGATCGCGTTTCAGAAATAACGCTGCTGCTACAATCAATACTAAAGCTGCGCTGCCCATTATTTTGCAGGCAGTAGCCCAGTTGTAGTTGTAAACGAGGTGATTGACTATCGCGGGTACGATCATTATGCCGACACCAAAACCAGTTACGGCTACTCCCATCATCATTCCTCTATTTTTTATGAACCACCTGGCTATTGTAGCCGTTAATGGTGCAACACTGCCGCCCATGGCAACACCTATTATTCCCCCATAAAATAAATATAGCTGCCAGACAGCAGTAATATCGGACATCAATAAATACCCTGAACCCAAAAGGAATCCACAAACTACCAAAATTACTTTTGGACCAAATTTATCACTCAATCCACCGGTAGCGATACCCAGAAAGCCACTTACGAGAGAGGCTAATGCGTATGCACCAATTATCGTCTCTTTAGTCCAGCCTAAATCTTCCTGTAATGGGCCAAGTAAAATACCAAAGCTATAAAATGTACCCCACATTACCGATATGATAATAAGAGAGGCTACAACTACAATATAACCATAGAATAACTTGGGTTTTTTTTCTTCAGGCATCTATGTCATTTACCTCATTCCAAAGTAGCTCTGAACGACAACCCATAAAACTTGAAACACCGAAGGTATATATCTTTAAGTCTCTACCTACTTTGGAAAAGCAGTATATATTTCTATAGCGGCAATTACCTATTTCTTAGTTCTTTGCTATATGATACCTCAAGCTATAAATGAAGCATCTTTGGAGATACCCTTTTCCCCCTCATAGGTTTAGGATGATGGTTTTCCCCTTCTCCGTTTAGTGTACTGGATTAATCCTCCAGCATTGATGATTCCCATCATAAATTCTGGATAAGGATTGGCATCATAAGCCTTGTGTTTTGAGATATTGTTGATTTTGCCGCTGGATAAATCCACTTCTAATGTATCGCCAGCTTCTGTTTCATCTACTGCTTCGGCACATTCCAGGAGGGGCAATCC
>CAZCKW010000005.1:0-22625 GCA_964499375.1 uncultured Dehalococcoidales bacterium | reverse complement strand
GTTAGAACTAGACGTTGATGACTATATAGAGAAGCCACTCGATCCCCATACTTTGATTCAGCGGGTGGGTAAGCTTTTAGAGAAGAGAGCACAGCCTTGAGTTTCAGTTCGGTGGATTAGGGTACAGGAAAGGAGAGAGAACCAATGCAAAAGCAGGCTAAGGTACTTCTTATTGATGATGACCCCGATTTTGTAGAAGCCACAAAAACTGTTCTAGAGAGTAAATCATATCAGGTCTTTACTGCATATAACGGAGACGATGGTTTAAGCAAAGTGTTAGAGGAAATACCAGATTTGATTATCCTGGATGTGGTCATGCCTGGAAAGGATGGGTTTGCAGTCTGCAAAGAATTAAAGGAGAATCCCCACTACTACTTCTTTTCCAAGATTCCGGTGTTACTGCTAACTGTATTTCCACATGGTATGGAACAGACGAATATCCCACTGTCAGCAGGGGTGATTACGAAAGCCGAGGGGTATATTCAGAAGCCCGTGAACCCTACTGAGCTGCTAAGTCAGGTGGATGAATTGCTGAAGAAACACGGTTAAGCATATGGTAGAAACTCACCAATAAAGCTTCCTGTGAAATAATAATGAGCTAATTTGTGGGATACTACATATAAATAGCCGGCATTAATCTGCAGGATTTGGTATAGAACTCTTACTATTGACAAACTTGCACCCTTTATGTAATTATAAAGCACACAATAAAATATGTAGAAAGGCTGAGAACAGGACTAGTACAGCTTAAGGCGGAGTTCAGAGAGTCGGGTAAGGTGTGAGCCGATACTTGCGCAAAGCTAGAATGGACTTGGGAGCTGCAAACCGAAAGCTACAAGAGTTAGTAGGATTTGTCGGGAAGGGCACCGTTAGAAACCCAGGGTATAGAGATGAAATGAAAGCTGTAATCTCAGTACCCGTAGAGAGTTGGTTGCAAAACTGAAATAGGGTGGCACCGCGAAGGTTTAGCCTCTCGCCCCTTGGGTGAGAGGTTTTTATTTATTATGTAGTTGGAGGTTTAACTATGTTAACAATATTGCAGACATGGCGCCGTCCGCCGGCGCAGTAAAGTGAATATTTTAAAAACAAAAAGTAACTTAAAAAGTAAAGGAGTTGAAAATGGATATTAGAACTAAATATACCCTAGATGAAGAAAGAATACCCAGGTACTGGTATAACATTCAGGCAGACTTGCCTGAGCCATTACCCCCCCCCCTTCACCCGGCTACAGGAAAACCGCTAACTCCTCCTGACCTTACTCCTCTATTCCCCATGGAGTTAATCAAGCAAGAGGTAAGCACAGAACGCTGGATAGAGATCCCCGATGAAGTACGGGACATCTACAAACTATGGAGGCCTACAACACTATATCGGGCTCATAGACTGGAGAAAGCCCTGGATACCCCAGCTAAAATTTTCTATAAATATGAAGGGTCAAGCCCCCCAGGGAGTCACAAGCCTAATACTGCTGTAGCTCAAGCTTACTACAACAAACAAGAGGGTACAAAACGCATCTCTACCGAGACAGGAGCTGGACAATGGGGAAGTGCCCTCTCCTTTTCAGGTGCCTGCTTTGACATTGAGATTAAAGTCTATATGGTTAGAGCCAGCTATGACCAGAAACCTTACCGCCGCATTATGATGGAGACATGGGGAGCCAACTGTGTACCCAGCCCCAGCACCGATACCAAGGTTGGGCGAGACATGCTGGCTAAAGATCCCCAGTGCCCAGGTAGCCTGGGCCTGGCCATCAGTGAAGCTGTGGAAGACGCCGTATCCCGTGATGACACGCATTATTCTTTGGGCAGTGTGCTCAATCATGTCCTGCTACACCAGACTGTTAATGGTCTGGAGGCCAAAGAATTAATGGAAATGGCAGGTGTATACCCCGATATTATCGTGGGTTGTATTGGTGGTGGCTCAAACTTCGCCGGGTTATTCCTGCCTTTTGTTAAAGATAAAATCGATGGTAGCAAACCAGACCTGCGTATAGTCAATGTAGAGCCTGCAAGTTGTCCCACAATGACCAAGGGACCATATGCCTACGACTACGGCGATTCAGTAGGACTTGTCCCATTACTTAAGATGTATACCCTGGGGCATGGCTTCATGCCTCCCCCAATTCATGCCGGTGGACTACGCTACCATGGAATGGCGCCTATCATATGTCACCTCCATAAGTTAGGCCTGGTTGAAGCCAGAGCCGAGCACCAGCTTGCCACCTTTCAGGCAGGTGTAACTTTCGCTCGAACTCAAGGTATTATCAGTGCACCGGAGCCAAACCACGCCATAAAAGCGGTCATAGATGAGGCTCTCAAGTGCAAGGAATCCGGTGAGAAGAAAACCATCCTGCTGGCACATAGCGGGCACGGACACGTCGATATGGCTGCTTACGACGCTTACTTCTCCGGTAAACTTCAGAACTACGAATACCCCGATGAGAAGATAAAACAGGCACTAGCTGAATTGCCGAAAATAGCCTAGCAAAGTAAATGGCGCCATAGTGGGTAACCGCTATGGCGCCATTTACTATAAATTTATGACCCTGTTTGTTGCACTGGAGAATCTACGCAACTCCGCCAGGTTTGCATCCAGTATCTGACGCCCTTTTTCCGTCAGTTTATAATATCTCCGTCTTTGCTTACTGGCCACTTGCTCCCATGAACTTAGCACCAATCCCTCATCCTCTAAACGGCGCAACGCAGAATAAATCGTGCTCCCCGTAAGCCTGAAATAGCCATAACTCCTCTTTTCCAGCTCTTTCGCAATCCGGTAACCATGTGTGGGTAGCTCTCCGATAATAAAGAGTAGCAAAGGCTGTACCACACCTCTTAATAGTTGCTCTAAATAAGACCTGGCCATTGCTTCAATAGTATACCATTTGTAATAGACCAGGTCACTCTATTTGCCAACCTGATTATTAAATTTTCCAGGCAGCAATGAAAGTAAAGGTGATATAATAAACCGTATTTCAAAATGACAAAGAATATTAAATACATACTTGTCGCATTAGTACTGATAAGCCTAATCTCAGTTACAAGTGGATGCTCTATCCTCTCACCCTATTTAACATCTCCACCTCCGCAAACTCCACCACCCAGTAATTCTGGCGAACACGCTAATCCCGATTGGAATCCCCCAGCAGGAAGCGCTCACGTGGCTCAGCCACTACCCGACATCGCCAGCGTTGTTAGCGAAGCAATGCCATCCGTGGTCTCCGTGACTACCGAAATAACAGCTTACGATATCTTCAACAGGGAGTATACCGAATATGCCGCCGGCTCTGGAGCAATTATAGATGATGAGGGATATATCGTTACCAACAATCATGTGGTCCAGGGTGCCAATAAAGTGGAAGTGGAGTTAGCTGACGGTAGAATCCTCCCTGCTAATATTGTCGGAACAGACGCTCTAACTGACCTGGCTGTACTTAAAGTAGATTCGGCAGAGCTACCTTATATTCAGTTAGGTGATTCATCTCAGCTTGTCATCGGTGACTGGGTAGTGGCCATCGGTAACGCATTGGGAGAAGGAATTTCTGCCTCTGAGGGCATCGTCAGTCGCTTGTATGTTTCAATATCTATTCAAGGAAATACACTTACCGACTTGATTCAAACTACTGCTGCCATTAACCCTGGTAATAGCGGTGGCCCTCTGGTGAATATGATTGGCGAAGTGATTGGCATAACCAGCGTCAAGATGGCTGCAGTCGGTATAGAGGGTATGGGCTACGCTATAAGCATCAACAGTGCTGAGCCGGTAATTACAGATTTAATTAAACAGGGTTATGTAACCCGTCCCTGGCTAGGAGTTAGCTTATATACAGTGGACCCATACGTTGCCGAAAAGTACGACCTCTCCGTCGAAAAAGGGTCGCTTATCGCTGAGGTAGCTGCTGGTAGCCCGGCGGATTCCTCAGGATTAAAGAAAGATGATATCATAACCTACTTTAATAGTAATGAGATCACAAACGTTGATGACCTCCTCCAGGCAATTCATGACTGCCAGATTGGTCAAAAGGTGGAAATAACCTATGTTAGAGGTGAGGAGACCCTGACAACATGGACAGAACTTCGGGAAAGTCCGCCACCCTGGGATTAGCCAGCCTTCTGAACTGCCAGTAAAATATCATCACCCAGGATGCGATGTTTCTCAGCATAAGCCCCATTGGGTGGGAACCCATCGACTATCTCACGAGATAATGTTTCTCGCTTAATATAGTCACTAAAATCAGCCACAACCTGCTTGACTGCCTCTGCCGACTGATAATAAGTAATAATATGGTCAGCAACATCGAAGTTAGCAGCACGGCGCATATTCTGAAGACGGCGCACCATCTCTCTACTTACACCCTCGGAGAGCAATTCAGGGGTTATTTCAGTTTTTACAGCTACCCAATATCCAGAGTCACTATTTACGCTGTAGCCAGGCATATCATCTGACAACTCACCATCCTCAGGGCCCAGGATATCAACCTCCTTAACATTTACCTCCTCCAGTATCTCATGAGCTAATCTATGCAACGCTCTCTTCTCCTCTGCTGAGTTTGCCTTAACCACTAGTTTTTCCAGAGGCTGCCGTACTTTGATACCCGCCTTAGCCCGTGCTGCTCTCCCCAGGCTTGATATCCTCATGGTTAATTTAACATCATCATTTAACCTGTCATCAATCCTGGTCATATCAGCCACAGGAAAATCAGTCAGATGTACGCTCTCCTCAGCTTTAGAATCAACAGAACACACTAAATTTTGATAAAGTTCCTCAGTAATAAATGGCGTGAAGGGTGCCATAAGCCGGGATAAAGTCACCAAACACTGATACAGTGTGTTATAAGCTGCCAGCTTATCGGCATCGCTCTCACTTTTCCAGAAGCGTCGCCGACTCCGCCTAACATACCAGTTGGAAAGGATGTTAATAAAGTCCTCGATAAGGCGCCCTGCCAGAGTAGGGTTATAACTATCCAGTGCATCAACAACGCCATTTACAAGCCGGTTAAGCTCCGAAATAATCCATTTATCCAGTTCTGTGAGGGATAATTGGGCCGACTGCTGGGGAACAAAACGGTCAATACTGGCATAGAGGATAAAAAATGAATAGGTATTCCATAAGGTAAGCAATACCTTTCGCATGGTCTCCGCAACCATTTGCGTGGAAAAACGGTGAGTATTCTCAGCCGGAACAGAAGTTAATAAATACCAGCGCACCGCATCTGCACCATAGCTACCGATCACTGTCCAGGGGTTGACCACATTGCCTTTGGATGTGCTCATTTTTTCTCCCTGGGCATCGACTACATGGCCCAGGCAAATAACATTCTTGAAGCAAGGCTGTCCAAATAGCAGAGTGGATATGGCATGTAAGCTATAGAACCATCCTCGTGTCTGGTCAATAGCCTCACAAATGAAATCAGCAGGGAAGTTTCGTTTGAACTTGTCCTCATTCTCAAAGGGATAGTGCCACTGCGCGATAGACATGGCTCCCGAATCGAACCAGCAGTCCATCACTTCAGGAATGCGTCGCATATCGCCACCACACCTGGCACAGGCAAAATGAATCCCATCCATGAAAGGACGGTGTAAATCCAAAGGTTCCTTCAATCCACCTAGATTTGGCTTTTCCTTCAGTTCATTAACACTACCTACACATTCATAACTGCCACAGGAAGAGCAACACCAGATATTAAGCGGGGTGCCCCAATAGCGCTCCCTGGAGAAAGCCCAATCAATATTATTCTCCAGCCAATTGCCAAACCGACCGTACTTAATGTGGCCAGGATACCAGTTTATCTCGTTATTACCAGAAATAAGCTTATCTTTTACTGCCGTTGTCCTGATATACCACGCCTGCTTAACATAGTAGAGGAGAGGTGTTCCACATCTCCAGCAAAAGGGATAGGTGTGAACAATTTTCTCACTACGATAGAGCAAATTGCGCGATTTAAGCTCGTCAAGAATCAGATGGTCAGCATCTTTAACAAACTTGCCAGCAAAGGAGTATGCTCCAGTTATTTTCCCTTCCAGGTCTACAGGCTGGACGAAATCAAGGCTTTTATCCATTCCAGCATCGAAGTCAACCTCTCCAAAAGCCGGGGCAACATGGACAATGCCAGTACCTTCCTCCATTGAGACAAAATCAGTATCAATCAAGGGGTAGGTTAAATCTTTCTTCTCTTCCTGCACATCAAAAGAAGATAACCTTAAACGCCTTACACTAAAATCATGTGGGTTAAACAAGGGCTCGTATTCAAGCTGTATAAGGTCCCTTCCTGTCACAATACCGGCCTCTCTATAGTATTCAAGCCCAACCTGCCCAATAAGCTGTTTGGCCAGAATAAGATAATCGTCATCCCCTTCCATCACGCTATATTCAGCGTCGATAGCAACCGCCAGGGCTGTATTGCCAGGCAAAGTCCAGGGGGTAGTTGTCCAGGCAAGAAGATAAGCAGGTTTCTCAGCAAGAGATGAATTCCCAATAATAGAGCTAATGGCTGAATGCTTCTTCAATAATGAGGAATCGCAGAGCTTAAACTTTATATACACCGAAGGATCTACAGCATCATCTCGATAGCCCAGAGCTACTTCATGCGAACTTAGAGAAGTGCCACATCGAGGACAATGGGGCGTTGTTTTATAGCCCTTATAAACAAAACCCCTATCCCACAATTGCTTTAGAATCCACCAGCAAGATTCAATATAACCGTTGTCCAGCGTTATATAAGGATGTTCCATATCCAGCCAGTAGCCTATACGCCTGGTTAAATCTTCCCATTCCTTAATATATTTTAAAACACTTTCCCGACAAAGCTGGTTAAACTGAGCTACTCCATATTTCTCAATCTGAACTTTGCTTCTAAGTCCAAGCAAGCTTTCTACTTCCATCTCCACCGGCAATCCATGGGTATCCCAACCTGCTTTACGTGGCACACAATAACCCTTCATTGTGTTATAACGACAAATGGCATCCTTAAATAATCTAGATAGTACATGATGAATTCCCGGGCTACCGTTAGCTGTAGGCGGTCCTTCATAAAAAACGTACCGCTGTCCTCCCTGCCCTTTTCCAATACTTTTATTGAATATGTCATTCTCTTCCCAAAAATGAAGTATACGCTGCTCCATTTGTGGAAAGTCTATCTTGCTGCTAACTTTGACGAACATGAGGCCAGATTTACCTCAGTGAAATGACCAGCTTCCTGTCCTCGCCTTCACCTGTACTACAAGTGATGACATCAGGATGGGCAGCCAGTGCTAAGTGAATAATACGACGCTCATCAGGCGGCATAGGTTCCATAGTCATAGAGCGCCGTCTTAAGGTTACCTGCTCCGCCAGGCTCAATGCCAGCTTCTGCAAGGACTCATAGCGGCGTTTTCTATATCCGCAAACATCGACATTTAATGGCAACCAGGCTTTCAACTGCCCACCTACTATGAGTCTAATAATATACTGTAGACAAGATAGAGTCTGACCTTGCCTGCCAATTAAAATACCCAAATCATCGCCATCAATATCAATTGATATTGATGTCCCGTCGGACGAGGCTTCAATAGTTCCCTCTAATCCCATTAGCCCGAACAACTTCTCTATCACTCCAGTAGCCACCCCGATTACATTTTCACCCTCACCTTGTTCTTCTTTTGTCAGCGAATCGGGTAGCTGAGACATTCTGGGCTTTACTCTAATTACAGCTTCTTCCCCTTTAAAAATTCCCGACTTGCCCTCTTTTACAATTACCGTGTCAAACTCATCACGACCTATCCCCAACCGCTCTTCCGCTTCCCTGGTTGCCTCTTCTACTGACTTTGCAGTTATCTCAATTTCTTCCATGTGTTAACCTTTTACTACCGACAACTTACTTCTATGTTCATGTCGGTTGATACTACCCGTATCGTATCCTCTTGCCTTTACCTCGTGACTCTAGCTGTGTCGAGGAAGAGGGTTGTTGTTTTTTCAGGTACCCCCAACCACCGGTAACGAAATATTGGGTTGCAATGCCAATTATAGTAGAAGCCAGCCAGAAGATAGGTAAGCCACTGGGCATCATGATGCAAATCATACCAAACATAAACGGCATCATTACCTGCATCATAGTGCTCGTTGATTGCTGTGCTGAATCAGCAGGTGGCGCAGTCGTCATTTTCTGCTGAACCCACATTGAGCCACCAACCAGAATAGCCAGGATAAAAGTAGGATCAGGCTGGCTTAAATCAAGCCATAAGAAATGGCTGTTCAAGGGAAGTGCTCGACTTATTATTTGCCCAGAGTAAAGATGTTGGGACAAGTTCAATAAATTCTCTGGTGTGGTAGCAAGAGCTTTCATGATGGATTGGTACAGACCAATCCACACAGGAAACTGAATCAACATGGGCCACATACAGCCCAGGGGATTCACCCCTGCCTCTTTATAGAGTTTCATCATCTCCTGCTGAAGTTTCTGTTTATTCTTACCATATTTCTTTTGTAGTTCCTGAATCTTAGGCTGCATATCTTGCATAGCTTTAGTGGATTTGAGCTGCCTTAAAGTAACGGGGGTGAGAATCAATCGAACTATAATAGTCAGGATGATGATAGCTAGACCAAACTCAATCTCTTTAGGTAAAATGCTCGATATAGCAATCAACCCATTAATTATCGGGTCCTGTATAATTAAATTCCACGGATTTGGCATAATTGCAAACCTTACTCTACTGTAAGAGCTAATTCCCAGCTGATTTTACCCTTGTCTACATCCACGGCATACAAAGAATTGTCCTGGGCACGCACATAGACTATTCCATCCTTAGTACAAAGAGACCCAAAAACTGGGTGGCCTATAGATATCGTGTCCATAAGAACGCCGTCAGTCGAACTAAGTACGTACATCTCCCCCGACTCACAAGCCATCACTAGCAAATCACCTATAAAGATTGGCGAGGAAACAATACGATCATCCTCAATAAAATCCCTGGTATTAAATTCCCATAAACTGTTACCCGTTTTTGAGTCAATAGCATATAGTTTGCCATCAAGGCAGCCGGCATAGACAACACCATCCTTAACCACAGGTGTTGCCCAAAACCAGTCACCACCGGGGAATGTCCACAAGGGCTCGTCGTCTCCTATCTTTACGGCATACAGGTTGCGATCAAATGAACCCACAAATATAATGTCCTCATACAATGTTGGAGAGGAGACAAACCCCACTTCCGACTTGAATTCCCAGGGTAATAGACTTCCGTCCTCTACTGACAAAGTATATATATACCCCTCGAATGTACTCACATACACTTTTCCTTCTTCTACCACCGGTGTTATCCATAATTTGAGACCTAAAGGTTCAGACTTCCACTTCTCATCACCATAAGTCACATCCAGAGCATAGACTCTGCCATCTGAACTGCATACAAAGATAGTATTATCTACTGCTACCTGGCTACCTACTACTGGCCCAATTACATCATCTGTCCTCGGGAAAATCCACTCTCCACTTCTCGCCTGAGGAAAGTCCAAATTCTGGCTTCTGGCTGATGGGTCTATCATTAAGACTTTGCCATTATAAATGCCAACACAAACCATTCCATTAATTACAAGAGGTCTGCTATATATATACGCTGATGTTGTAGAACTGCCACATGACATGCCCTTAGAGGGCACAGTAAAGGTTAAAGACCATACTTCACTCCTGGTCGAAGGGTCAACAGCTATTACTCTACCATCCATAGAGCCTAGATAGAGATCTCCTTCATAAGCTGTAACCCCCGAGGAACCTTGAGGCTTTTGCTGTCCTCCTATGCAACCACCCGAGGTCAGAACAAACAGAAAAAGGATACCAAAACTAATGAATATTCTAGCTTTCATTTCAATATAAATACCAACTAAGTTACAGGGTCATAACCACCCTTAGAGAACGGATTGCAGCGAGCCAGGCGTCCAAGCACCATCCAACTACCCCTGGCAAGTCCATACCGTTCAATCGCCTCACAGGCATATTGAGAGCATGTAGGCTGAAAACGACACGAATGAGGAGTACTTCTTGATATCGTTGCCTGGTATAATTTAATTATTCCCAGTATTAATCGCTTCATTATTGTAACAATTGTGCTCGAGCTAGCAATCTTTCCACCGACTCTCCTAATTGATGATACTTTACAGCAACTGTCCCTGGACGAGCAATCAATATAATATCCCACCCCGGTTTTACCAACTGTAAACGCATTGTCTCCTTGAGCAAACGCTTTACCCGATTGCGCTGCACTGCCTTACCTACTTTCTTAGTAACCGAAAATCCATACCGACTCAGGTTTAACCCGTTAGCCAACACCATCATTACAACTAGATTATTTCTATACTTATTTCCCCGGCGGTAAACTGAAGTATACTGTGCTCTCTGGGTCAAAGCCCAAGGTTTCTTCATAAAGATACAGCTAAACTGGAGTCAACCTCCATCGCCCCTTAAGGCGCCTTGCCTTAAGTACTTTCCTGCCACCCCTAGTCGCCAGTCTGGCACGAAATCCTAATTTACGCCTGCGAGAAATTTTCTTCGGCTGATAAGTACGTTTTGGCATTCATCTCCCGTAAGATTTACGTTGCCCCAAACCGACGCCACCTGTCTTCCAAATATGGCTTGGCGCATAGGGTAACATGGCTAAAAATCGAGCCCTCTTTATAGCCTGTGCCAAACGTCGCTGATGCTTGGCACAAGCTTTGGTTCTCCGCCGTGACCCAATTTTCCCACGACCTGAAATATAACGAGACAACATGGAAGCATCCCTGTAATCTATCTTTATCTTCTCAACACAAAAGGGACAAACCGCTGGTCTAGGAATATAATTTTTTGGCCCTGTCGTCCTTCTACGGTTAATCAACTTTCAACTCCTTCTTCCTGTTCAAAAGGTATATCCTTGGGCTCAATCTCACCCTCCTCTGGAAGAGCAGCTAGATTCTGCCTATCAATGAATAGCACTCGATTTGCAGTTACCTCAAGGCTGGTGCGCATTTGACCATCTTGTCCTTCCCAATTACGCGCATGCACTCTCCCCTCGACGTAAACTTGCTTCCCCTTGGACAGATATTGATTGCAACTCTCAGCTTGCTTGCCCCAAACTGTAACTCTAAACCAGTCCGTTTCTTCTCTGCGCTCTCCACCAGAAGTAGTATAACGATAGTTGGTAGCCATACGAAAGGAAGTAACCGGATTACCATTCGGTGTGTAGCGCATCTCAGGGTCAGCACCCACGTTGCCAATAAGAATAATCTTGTTTAAATTTGCCATTTATTAATTACCCTCTTTAACTATGAGATGTCGCAGAATCTCCTCTGAAGCTCTGAGATTCGCTTCAAGTTCTATGACAAATTTTGGCTCTAATTTAAAGCGTGTTAGCATATAATTGGCTTCCAGGAACCGCTTTATAGGATAGGCCAACTTCTTCATTCCCCAGCGATCTGTCTCTTCCACAATCCCATCTTTGTCACTAATAAACTTGCTCACCTTATCCACAATCCCAGTCATCCCTTCATCATCAACCTCTGGACTGATTACAGTTACCAATTCATAATTATTCATTTTAAACACCAGAAAATTAATTTCGCTTATTATAGCACGCTAATCACCATTATTTAAACGGAGAACCAGGGGCAGAGGTAATTTGTACTCTATCATCTTCTTTTGAGTAATATTTATATCATAATTAACACGATAATGGTATATCGCTTGAGCATCACTATCATAGACCGCATAGCTGGCTCTGGGATCACCGTCACGCGGCTGCCCTACGCTGCCGGGATTGATAATCAAACGCTGGTTTTCAACCTCCAACCTTAAAAAATCAGGGGCTTTCGCTACAACACAGCTATCGTTCTCATTATCTCTAAAAATTAGCGGCACGTGGGAATGGCCTACAAGACAAAATTTAGTATCAAAATAACCGAAGTTATCATGGGCACTTTCCACCGACAACAGATATTCCCAGATGGGCTGACGTGGGCTGCCATGAACCAGAGTAAAATCACCTCGTGTCAATTTAACAGGAAGGTTTCTCAAATAATTCACATCACTGGTATTTAGTTGCTGTGCCGTCCATTCGTCGGCCCTGGCAGCATCGGGGTTAAAATCCGAGGTGTCAATTTTACCGATGGCTGCCCAATCATGATTACCAGCAACACAAATATGTTTGTATTGCCGTAAAAGCTCAATACAAGCATTAGGCTCAGGACCATATCCCACTATATCCCCCAGACACCATATTTCATCAAATCCTCCGCTGTGTTCTATATCTTCTAGCACAGCTTCGAAAGCGGCTAAATTAGCGTGAATATCACCAAGGATGGCAAAACGCATAATAATAGTATTCCTCTATCCACCAGTTCTATTCGGGACTGCTTCATCGTTTAAATTCCCTATAATGACTATAGCATTTATAGGCTATACTATTAAAGTTGAAGCTACGATAAACGCAATGCTATAATCGCAAAGATGAAGCTATCGGAGTTGGGAGAATTCGGCCTGATCGACCTCATACATAGCATCATCGACAAATTCAAGAACCCTCAGCAGGCTTCATGGAAGCGACTCTCAATTGGCATTGGCGATGATGCTGCCGCCTGGCAGGTTGATAATCATGTCCAGCTAGCTACTACAGACAGTTTAGTTCAAGATATACACTTCGACCTAAACACTGTTACCTGGGAGGAACTTGGTTGGAAAGCACTGGCCATAAACATAAGTGATATAGCTGCCATGGGTGGCATTCCCCAATATGCCCTGATCTCTCTGGCAGCACCTGGTGACACCGAAGTAGACGACATTTCCAGGTTCTGTAACAGCATGGCACTCCTGGCAGAAGAATCTGGGATAGCTATAGCTGGAGGTAACCTCAGTGCTGCCCCTACTTTGTTCATCACTATCACCGTTCTGGGTTATTCTAAAAGCAAATCGATTCTCAGACGCTCAACAGCTACGCCTGGCAACCAGATAGCTGTTACCGGACACCTGGGATTATCAGCGGCCGGTCTAAAAATGCTTAAAGATAAAATAATCCTGGACTCTGAAACAACCAATATATTAAGACAAGGACATCTAAAACCAGTGCCTAAAATAATAGCAGGGCAGACTCTGGTTGAGCAAGGAGTAAAGACTGCCATAGACATAAGTGATGGATTAATTGCCGACCTCGATCATATTTGTAAAGCCAGCAAAGTTGGCGCAAGGATAAGAATAGAACAAATACCAATACACCCCCTGGTCAAGGCTAATTTCCCAGGCTATCTTGAGTTAGCTCTATATGGAGGAGAGGACTACGAGTTGCTTTTTACTGCTAATAAAGCTGTTATTGAAAAGGTCAAGCGGACCCTAAATTGTTCTGTGACTGTAATTGGTGACATAGTTGAGGAAACCATACCTAACAGGGTAACCCTATTAGACATCAGTGGAAATACCATTCCCCGCAAAAAAGGAGGATGGGAACATTTCAGAGATGAGTCTGTTAACATTAAAATCACACAACTCTGAGCAAACTAAGCTTCTAGGAAGCTACTTGGGTAAGCTGGCTCAAAGGGGAGATATTTACCTTCTTATAGGTGATTTAGGAGCAGGTAAAACTTGTCTTGTCCAGGGTATATCACACGGCTTAGGCGTAAAGGAATACGCCTTCAGCCCATCCTTTGTCATAGTCAGGGAATATCATGGTAGGCTTCCCTTATTCCATGTCGATTTCTATCGTCTTGACCATATTAAGGAAATTGACAACCTGGGATTGGAGGAATACCTCCATGGCGATGGAGTCTGCGTAGTTGAGTGGGCAGATAAAGGAATGCCAGCGTTGCCACGGAATAATTTACTTATTGAACTAAGCTATATACCCAACCGCGAGACACAACGAACTATCGTTCTTAAACCCAATGGCCAGCGCTACTTAAAGTTAATGGAACAGCTCAAATTGAACCTAAATAAGGAAAAAACATGGAATTAACCATAGATACCTCTTCTAATACTGCCGGCATCGCTTTATCACACAAGGGCGAGATTTTAACTGAGCTAAACTGGCAATCCTTGAAAAACCATACTGTAGAATTGCTACCAAACCTGGATTATTTGTTGAAGCAAGCTAAGATAGAGCTAAATTCTATACAGGTAATTATAGTATCCAAGGGACCTGGAAGTTTTAACGCACTGCGGGTAGGAATGAGTATAGCCAAGGGGCTAGCCTTCTCTCTAGATATCCCATTGCTTGGTATAAGTACTTTAGAAGCTGAAGCTTATCCCTTCGCTTATACCGGTTTGCCTGTATGCCCTATACACAACGCCGGTGGTGATAAAATAGCCCTTGCACTTTATCAACAAAAGAATTGCGAATGGCAATGTTTGGAGGCAGAGCATTTAACTACATTGCATAATCTATGCCAACGAATACACCGAAAGACGCTTTTCTGTGGTGAAATACCAGATTGTATGGCAAGTGACTTACAACGGCTTTTAGACCGACATGCCATAATACCACCAACTACAAGGTCAACTCGAACCAGTTCCCTGGCTGTATTGGGTTGGCAAAGACTATTAAAAGGGGAGCGAGATGACCCCTCTACTTTACAACCATTATATCTTAGCCCTCCTCACATAACAAAACCGCGAAAAGGCATTCACGCTGATATCCATGAGGAAACTACGGTGTAATCAGTACACCAAATTCTTCGCTTCATCTGGAATGCCAAATAGTTTGCTGGTACAATTAAATTTCAACGAAGGAGGATAAAATGCAAACTCTTAAAATGGATATTAATAGTCTTGAGGATTTCAGACTTTGCTTTGCCTGTGGTCAGGACAATCCAATAGGGCTAAAGTTGAAGCCTATTTACGATGGAGAAAAGGTCAGAGCAGAATTTGTCCCCGGCGAGTACCATCAAGGCTGGTGGGATATTACCCACGGTGGTATTCTGTATACCCTCCTTGATGAAATAACCGCTTATGCCATCCTCTGCTGTGGAATCGAGTTTGGTGTTACTGCTAAAAGCGAGGTGAGGTTCAGACATATAGCGCCTATAGGAGAACCAATCCAACTTTCCGCCTGGGTTACAAAGCTCACCAGAAGGCTGGCTGAAACTAAAGGGGTGCTAACCCTCAAGGACAACACCGTCATAGCCGAGATCGAGTCTTTATTCTATCTGGGGAAGAAATCAAGAATGACAGTTCTCTGGGATATGGATGGCGTTATTGCTGATTCTGGTCCGTTTCATTTCGCCGCATGGCAAGAGGTATTCGCCAAAAGGGCAGTAACATTTACCAGTAAAGATTTCACCAGACTTTTTGGCACCAGAAACGATTTCATAATCCGTACTGTTTTAGGAAAAGATCTACCTGAAAAAGAAATTAACAATATAGCCCTGGAAAAGGAGGTAAGTTTCCGGGAGAAAGCAAAGGAAAATATCAAACCGTTCCCAGGGGTGGTAAAGCTATTGAATACTATTAAGAAGGCGACTTTCAGACAAGCTCTGGTTTCATCAGCACCCATAGAAAATATAGATTTAATCACCACCGAAATCGGTATAGAGGGAATTTTCGATTGCGTTATCTCTGGCAGGGAGGTAGCCGAAAGTAAGCCCAGTCCACAGATATATATATTAGCCGCGAAAAAATTAGAAGTCGGGCCCGAAACCTGCATTGTAATCGAGGATTCCCCTCACGGTGTCAGAGCTGCCAAGGTTGCTGGAATGAGATGCCTGGCTATAACTAACACCCATTCCAAACAAGACCTCGAAGAAGCTGATAGAGTAGTTAATTCACTGGAAGATATAGATTTGATTACCCTGCTATACAGGGTAAAATAAACCAATAACTAATAAGGAGACCTGGTTAAAATGGAAAGAAGCTTAGTGTTTATTAAACCTGATGCCCTGCAAAGAGGATTGGCAGGTGAAATAATCTCCCGCCTTGAAAGAAAAGGGTTAAAAATCGTCGCTATGAAGATGCTGCAAATGGATAACAGCCTGGCCCAACGCCATTATGCTATCCATAAAGGAAAAGCTTTTTTTAATGAACTGGTAGATTTCATTACCTCCAGCCCCATCATTGCCAGCGTCTTTCAGGGAGAAGATGCTATAAGTGTTATAAGACAAACCATGGGAGAAACTGACCCCGCCAAATCTCTTCCTGGCACTATCAGGGGTGACCTTGGCCTTGACATCAGTCATAACCTGATACACGGCTCTGACTCAGTAGAGAATGCCTCTACAGAAATCAATCTCTTCTTCACCGCAGAAGAAATTTGCGACTACCAAAGAGATATTGATAGATGGATTTGCTGAGATTACTTTTTATTGGATTCTAACTACAGGAATTGCTTTATCCCAGAGTTTATCCAATTGGTAATATTCCCGTTCTGCAGGGGAGAATATGTGAATAATGACTGCACCAAAATCAACCAGCAGCCAACCCGAATCCGATGTGCCTTCGTTATGGTGGGATATTACACCATTTCTTTTCATTTCAGCGATAATACTCTGCCAAATAGCTTCAATATGACGCTTGGTATCCCCACTACAAATAACAAAATAATCCGCAAATGAACACACACCCCTCATGTCCATCATCACAATATCATTTGCTTGCTTTTCAGAAGCAAATTCTACCGCTAGACGTGCTATATCTTCTGGTCTCAGAAAAGACTAACCTCCTTTCTTACATTATATCACTTAAAGGCAAACCAACAATGTCTGGGCGTAGATTTTGAGACCAAAGCTTGTTAATCATTTCTCCTTTGCAACGATATAGATAAGTCATTTTTCCATCTATAGCCTTTCTGGTATAATGGAGCAAATTAAAGGATGAAAATAAAGCAGACTCACAATACCTTTATCTACCTGCTTATTCTGGTAGTGATATTCGCCCTTGTGCTGGCCTTTCTACCACGCGGCGGTCCTGAACAAATAGGCCTTCCCGCATTTATCAGCTATGCCAAACCAGGGCAAACAACCGGAGAGCAAATCAGCATCATCCGACAGGATGGAGACAAACTAATTGGCTTGAATGATGATGATAAAGCCCTCTACGTATCTGCATTTGTGGGTGGCACTGATGACCTGCGCAATTTCCTCTCAGAGGAAGGTGTACTCCTTGGTGAGGGAGGAGTTAAAATCGATGTTGAACCCAGTGGTACTGACTGGGGAATGATTGCACTGCAAATCTTCTTGCCTATCGCATTGATTGGAGGGCTATTTTTCTTCTTTATGCGCTCGGCACGTGGGCCCGGCTCCCAGGCTTTCAGCTTTGGAAAAAGCCGCGCTCGACTAAGTTCCGGTGACAAACCCGCCACAACCTTTACTGATGTTGCTGGAGTAGACGAAGCAAAGGAAGAGGTTCAAGAGGTGGTGGAGTTTCTTAAATCGCCCAGTAAATTTCAGACACTAGGAGGGCGAATACCTCGTGGTATACTCCTCGTAGGACCTCCTGGAACAGGCAAAACATTACTGGCTAAAGCCATAGCTGGTGAAGCCAAGGTGCCTTTCTACTCTATTAACGGCAGTGAATTTGTAGAGATGTTCGTTGGTGTTGGTGCTGCCAGAGTCAGAGACCTTTTCGAGCAGGCCAAGCATAACGCACCATGCATAGTTTTTATAGATGAAATTGATGCTGTGGGACGGCATCGTGGCGCCGGATTGGGCGGAGGACATGATGAAAGAGAGCAAACCTTAAATCAAATATTATCTGAAATGGATGGCTTTGACACTGAAACCAACGTCATTGTTCTGGCTGCCACCAACCGTCCCGATATTCTCGACCCTGCTTTACTACGCCCTGGCCGATTCGATCGCCGCATCATAGTTGATTTGCCGGATATTAATGGACGCAAAGCTATCCTGGGGGTGCACGCCAAGGGCAAACCCATGGCTAAAGGAGTCAACCTGGATACAATAGCCAAGGAAACACCAGGATTCAGTGGCGCTGATTTAGCCAACCTGCTCAATGAGGCAGCTATTTTGGCTTCCAGACACAACCGCAAGTCCATCAGTTTGAAGGAACTTGAGGATGCTGTTGACCGAGTTTCTCTTGGTCCTGAGAAAAAAAGTCGTGTTATTACACAGAGAGAAAAGGAAATAACCGCCTATCACGAAAGTGGTCATGCCCTAACTGCCAGGATGTTGCCCAATGCCGATGCACAAGTGCACAAAATCTCCATTATCGCTCGAGGGATGGCAGGAGGATGGACACGCTTTTTACCATCCGAGGATCGCCACCTGTACACCAAATCCCAGCTTAATGACGCAATTGCGATACTGCTAGGGGGAAGGATCGCTGAAGAAATCACTTTTAACGAAGTAACCGACGGTGCGCAAAAGGATTTAGCCAATGCAACCAGCCTTGCCCGTAAGATGGTTACGGAATATGGAATGAGCGATAAATTAGGGCTACGAACCTTTGGACAAAAACAGGAACTTATTTTCTTGGGGCGTGAGATCAGCGAGCAAAAAGATTATAGTGATGAGACAGCTCGAGAGATTGATGAAGAGATTTATAGTATTATTCATAACGCTTACAATACTGCCAAGAAAATACTGAGTGAACATAAAGCAAAGCTAAAGCAAATTGCTGTGCAGTTAATCAATAGTGAAACTTTAGGGGAAAAGGAGCTTAACAAGCTGTTTGAAGGACTGACACCACAATCAGTTTCCAGCTAGGGAAGCAAATTATCTTCTTCACTATATAGCCCTAATTAACTACGCGAGGGAAAACCTCCATACTAACTGGACAAGCCGCCAAGTCGGTTATTCTCCTGTTCAATGATGCTTTCATCCAGCTTCACAAATAGTGGTTGTGGCTGGCAAAGTTTCTTCCCCGGTAGCGGCATCTGAAATTTCCAGCCGGATTCTTTAACACTACCTTCAAAGCCAAGAAGGGTGTGAAGTTTCTCAGAGCTAAAGGGAAGAAAAGGATATAAAACAGTCTTTAAAACTGATAGCACTGCCAGCACAGTATAAACAGAGTTGGCTGCTGCTTCAGTGTCCTCTTTAATTGTCTTCCATGGTGACTGACTATCAAGATAGCGGTTGGCTTCCCGTGCCAGAGCCATGGCATACCTGATTGCTTCCCTGAAACTGCAGTTATACAGTGCCCTGTCTACACTATCCAAGGTTATCTCAGCCTTTTTAAGCAAGCCCTGGCTCTGCTCATCAAGTTCACTCGATGCAGGAATAGTTCCATTAAAATGATGTTGTGTAAAAGTTAGTACACGATGTGCAAGGTTACCATAAGTAGCCACCAGTTCATCATTATTTCGGTGAACAAACACGTCCCAGGAAAAATCGCTGTCTTTGGTTTCAGGCATGCCGATAGATAAAACATAACGCAAAGGATCCGGGTCATATCTCTCCAGGTAATCTGGAAGCCAAATTGCCCTATTCCGACGGGTGGAAAGCTTCCCGCCAGCAATATTTAAAAATTCATTGGCAGGAACGTCATAGGGAAGGTTCAATCCACCATAGCCCATTAATATCGCCGGCCAGATGACAGTATGAAAAAAAATGTTGTCTTTGCCCAGGAAATTATAATTCTTGCACTCACCCTGCCAGTAAGGACGCCATGCAGTATCATCCCCACGTAGCCTCGCCCATTCTTTAGTTGCCGATAAATAGCCAATAACTGCCTCAAACCACACATAAATTCGCTTATTCTCAAAACCTGGATACGGCACAGTAATCCCCCAATCTATATCACGAGTTATAGCTCTATCCCTTAAACCTTCGTCCAGAAATTTCCAGGTAACGCCAAGTACATTTGGTCGCCAGTGAGATTTACCCTTCACCCACTCCTCCAATCTCTCTTGAAAAGCGCTTAGGCGCAGGAAAAAATGTTCAGATTCCTTAAACTCTGGTGAAGCTCCACAGATATAGCACCGTGCATTTTTTAGTTCTGCGGGATTTAAAGGTTTTCCACACTCCTCACACTCATCACCCCTGGCTTCAGGAAAGCCGCAGTAAGGACATACGCCTTCAACATACCGGTCTGGAAGGGAACGGTGGCACTGAGGACAATAAGCCTGAAGCATTTTATCTCTATACAGATAACCTTTGTTAAGTAATGTTAGAAAAATGTCCTGGGTAACTTCAGCGTGATTTTCAGTATCCGTTGTGGTAAATAAATCAAAGGATATCCCCAGTTTTTGCCAGCAATCCAGGAATTGCCGATGATATTTAGTAACTATTTCCTGTGGGCTGGTAGATTCTTTCTCAGCTCGAATTGTGATTGGCGCTCCATGCTCATCGCTACCCGAAACCATCAACACATCATTACCCTTGAGACGATGATAGCGAGCAAAGATATCCGCCGGCAGGTAAGCCCCAGCAATATGACCCAAATGTAACGGGCCATTAGCATAAGGCCAGGCAATACCTATATGAATACGCTCAGTCAAAAAATCCCTCCGAAAAAATTAAACTTGCTATACTCAGTTTCTGGCGAATAGAAAAAATGGCAGTAGCTCACAGAGCTTACACAACCTCAAGATTATATCCGATAATGGTAGCTCAATCCAACCAAGGATAATAGCGTTACAGACCACCCAGTCATCTCCCTAGCCTTACCAGCGCAGTATTCTATTTATCTTCAGATTCAACAGAATATCACCGGTTACATATGCGTTTTAATAATTCAGGAGCGTCGTCAGTGATTAACTGTAAATTCCGTATTCCTTGGTGAAATCTATCATCGCCCTAACATTTTCAGGCTTCGCTTCATCAATTACAGCCCCGTTGGACATTATAAAACCACCATCTTTGCCCACAACGTCTATCAATCTCTTGCAGTAGTCCTTAATTTGCTGGGATGTGCCTGTCTGTAACAATGCGCTTGGCACATTTCCCGCTATACATATTGTATCCCCTATAATTTCCTTTGCTCTGTCCATGTTTGTTTGATCAAAGAACCACATAGTCTTGCCTCTGGGTAATTCCGCAATAACCTCCAGTCGTGAATTATAGGCCCCCTCAGCGAACACCATGGGTACAAGTCCTTCATTGATCAGTCCCAACATGACCTTCTTCAAGGTAGGCCAGTAAAAGGTCCTGTACTGCACATCAGACATGAAACCATCGGCACCTTTGTGAAGAGGCATAAATACTATAGGGATTCCAGATGCTCTGCAAGATGAAATTCCCATTTTCACCATCAAAGGGACCAATTTTTCCATGGCTTTCAGAAGCTTATCAGGTTGCCGGTACATATCGTAGATTATGCCGTTTGTTCCCCTTAAGGTATCACTAATTGCATCAAAGGGGGCTTTTGTCATTCCCCCGGCCCCATTGGAGAATCCTCGTTCAATCATTTCTTTGTCGAACGAGGCAACAAACTGGCCCCACCTTCTTGCTTCTTTTCCTGCTTTCAAAATGGACTCCAGCGCTGTTTGAACTTCTGGTAGACCATAGGGGGCCAGGGTACCCCCCACCAGGGGCATTTCAAGCATATCAGTAAAAGGTGCCAGCTTTTTAAGTGGCTCCAGCGCTCCAAATATGCGTGGTATATATAGTCTCAGCCAGAAATCGGATGGGTCCTGGATGAGCGCATCATATTCGTCCTCTTTCATATACTCCCCCTCGATACACTGATATGTATATCGGGGAGAGACTCCATGGCCAGGCCATCCATATAACTTATAATCAAGGATATCAAATACTCTACCAGGGCAAACCTGGAACGCGCCAAAGTGCAAGTCTGGCGCGAATGCCAGAGTATATTGCCGCCAGGCTACAGCCGTTTTGTCATAGTCGTACATTGCTTCTTCAGGGGTCATACCAGCATAAAATGCGGGGAAAAAGCTAATGATGGGGAAAATTGGTACTCTGTCTGGTGTTTTCTTCAATTGTATAGCGTCTTTTAACCTCGTTATTCTTTCTTTGTAGGCCTTCTCCGCCTCCGGGCTCACAAACTTCACACCTTTTGGTGAGAGCCAAGAAGTAAACCACTGCTCTGATTTTTCTTCGGGAGATAGCTCTTCCCATTTCCTTTGCATTTCCATTCTATTCACCTCCTATCCAATTTTTAGCCAGGGATACAGCGGCCATGGCATCTGCCCCATAGGCATCAGCGCCGGTATACTTCTTAATCTCTTCATCAACCTGTCCACCACCAACCATGATTTTAACCTTATCGCGAAGGCCGGCAGCTTTGATAGCTTCCACAGTCTCCTTCATCGAATCAAAAGCCAGTGTTAAAAACCCGCTTAATCCTACAATCCTGGCATCAGTCTCCTTTATTTTCTCCACAAATGCCTTTGCCGGCTGGTCTATGCCAAGGTCGTAAACTTCAAAACCACTTATATCCAGCATAAAGGCTACGATATCTTTGCCGATATCATGTATATCCCCGTCAACAGTGCCCAGAATGATCTTCCCCAACCTTTTAACCTCACCTTCCTTTTTCAGGCTTGGCTTAACCATCTCGTTCACTCTCCTCAGAATCTCACCTGAATATACCAGGTCCGGTATGAAATACTCACCGCTGGCAAAACGCTTACCGACGGTTTCCATGGCACACCTGGCATCGCTCAGTATGCCCAGGGGGTCATCCCCAGAGCTTAATCTATTCCGGGTAATTTTCAGAGCTTCTTCTTCTTTTAGATCAGCTAGTGCGCTGATTAAATCTTCTGGCATGATTTTTAACCTCCTTA
>CAZCKW010000004.1:0-24550 GCA_964499375.1 uncultured Dehalococcoidales bacterium | reverse complement strand
AAACGCGCATTACCCCACCCACCCCGCCCCCCCCTGGCTGCCAGAACTCTCTGCCCAGGTACACTCAGATCAGCCATGAATTCCTCCCCTCCATCTTCACCCTCTACCATCACTATGGTACCCACAGGTACCATAACACTTAAATCGTCTCCCTTTTTACCATGCCTTCTTTCCTTCTTTCCAGAATCACCAGAACTAGCTACAAGTCTACTTCTCCCAACACTAAACCCCAAATCTTCCACAGAATCACTAGCTACAATATACACACTACCCCCATCACCACCATCTCCCCCATCAGGTCCACCAGAAGGAATATATTTTTCCCGCCTGAAACTTACAAATCCACCTCCTCCTTGTCCACCCCTCAACAAAATACTTAGTTTATCTATCATAAATTAAATAGTATCACTTAATTAATAATATACTAATACTAATACTAATACTGTTGAAAGTTATAACAGACCGACACTTAAAATAGGTAGTGGAGGTATATAAGGTTATTTTATAAGTAAAGGTATAGTTTTCAACAATTTATGCTCAAAAAGGTGACGGTTCTCCATATATTTTTAACATTTCTTTGTGGCAGCTCTGTCCAGGTGGATTTTTTCTTTGAGATCCGAGACTCTACGACGTAGTTTAATATCAACGCTAATTTCAGTGGCTATTTTCTTGTAACCATGGATAATTGTTGCATGATTTCTATTTCCCAGCGCTTTACCGATTTCAGTGAAGGAGTAATTACTTTCCTCCCGCATGATAAACATAGCGATTTGCCGTGCCAGGGAAGTATTTCTGTCTCGCTTTTTGCCGGTTAACACTTCTATGGGGAGATTAAAACAATCAGCAACCGCTTGCACTATTAAGCCTTTCTCCTGTTTGTTAGCGGTGCTTGTTAATAACCTGTTAACTATCTGTGGGGTAAGCTCCGTGCCAGTTAGCTTGGCATGAGAGGTTAGATATATCAAGGCTCCTTCGAGCCGACGAACATTCTCCTGAAGATGTTCTGCAATAAGGTGCAGTATTTCGTCAGAGCTTTGTATCATCATTTCTTGTGCCTTGGCTCGAAGAATGGAGAGACGTGTCTCAAAATCCGGTGGCTGGATGGGGGCGATGAGACCCCATTCGAGGCGCGATTTTAACTTATTACTAAGTAAAGGCATATCTTTGGGGTGGCGGTCAGCAGCAATAACAATTTGGCAGTTATTGCTATAGAGTTCATTGAAGATTTGGAAGAAGCATTGTTGGGTTTGTTTTTTGTCATTTATAAATTGCATATCGTCAAATAGCAGTATATGGATAGATTTGAATTTGCTATAGAAATCGTGCACCTGCCCATGTTTTATGGCTAGCACAAATTCGTTGGTGAATTGTTCTGCACCGGTATAGACTACATGTAATCCGCTATCTATTGCTCTGTGGCCAATGGCATGTAACAGATGTGTCTTGCCTTGGCCCGTGCTACTGTAGATGAGGAGGGGGTTGTAAACGTGTCCTGGATTTTCAGCTATTTCCGTTGTGGCTGCATAAGCTAGGCGATTACAATCGCCAACGATGAAATCATCAAAAGTGTACTTTGGATTGAACTGATATATCCTGGCTTTAGTGCTTGTCCCACCATCCGCTTGGTTGGGGAAAGATAAGGAAACATTTTGCACCTGGTCTTGATTGTGGATGATAAACTGAATATCGATATCCCTGCCTAAAATTTGGGCGAGGGTTTTTCTTATCAGAGGGTGGAGCCGCTTAGTTAGCCATTCAGCAATGAAAGCGTTGTGAACTCCAATGATAAAGACGTTTTCCTGGCAGTTTACGCCATAGCTATTCTTAAGCCAGGTAGTATAATTAGCCCTGCTGACCTGAAGCTGAAGCTCACCCAAGGCTCTTTCCCAAATATCCTTCGCCGAATCCAATTCACCTCCAAATCTGATTGTCATTAGGTTAGGACTAAGCCAGGGGATAGCTGAAAGGGATAAATGAAACCAGATATAATCTGGGGATACAATTTGATAGAATATCAGATGGGCTTTTATCTTCTCTAGGGAGGTTTTGACATAAAAAAAGAAATTAATCAAAATATCTCTGCCAAGGAGCCTCAGGTTGTTTTTATGGGAACTCCAGAGTTTGCTATACCCACTTTGGAATATTTAATCCGCAGTCCATATCGTGTGGTTGTGGTGTACACCCAGCCTGATAAGCCAGCCGGTAGAAGGCAGCGACTTACCTCGTCACCGGTAAAGCGGTTGGCAATGGAGCATAAAATACCTGTTGTACAGCCAAAGACCCTTAAATCAGCGGAGGTACTAGAGGAACTCGCTGGTTTTAGGCCGGAGCTTATCGTGGTGGCCGCTTTCGGTTACATTCTTCCCCAAAGGATGTTGGCTTTGCCTAAATTTGGTTGTGTTAGCGTCCACCCTTCGCTATTGCCTCGGCATCGAGGTCCATCTCCGGTGGTCGATACGCTTCTTTGCGGAGATTCGCTTACTGGCGTTACCATTACCTTGATGGATGCCGGGGTAGATAGTGGGCCGGTTTTGTCCCAGAAGGAAATGAATATTTCCCCTCAGGATACCACTGGTTCGCTGACATCCAGACTGGGTGTGGTAGGTGCTGAGCTTCTGAAGGAGACCTTACCTAAATGGATTGGAGGAGAGCTTAAACCGAAGTCACAATACGAAGGAGAGGCAACTTATAGCCGGAAGATAACCAGCAAAGATAGTGAGATAGACTGGAATCACTCAGCTATAAATCTCTGGTGGAAGGTAAGGGCTTTTAATCCCTGGCCTGGGTGTTATACCTGGTGGAAAGGTAAACGGCTGAAAGTCCACAAGTGTGTTCCTCTTGGCAAAGGGGCAAAGGGAGAAATCGGGGAAGTGGTAGATTTGCCTCAATTGGAGTCGGTCCAAGTAGGAGTGGTGACTGGAGAGGGTGTTTTAGGCCTTTGCCAGGTTCAGTTGGAGGGGAAACGGCAAATGTCTATTGCTGAATTTTTGCGAGGGAAAAAAGATTTCCTTGGCTCTATTTTAGTATAGCTTGTTTATGTAGCTTAATTATATCAACATGCCTGCTGCTTAATGCTATATATTTATTGTGACTTGGTTTCCGGTGATGAGGATGTGGGCATGTTTTATAGTGGTAGCGGCAGTTAGGAACGGTTCGATCTTTATTTAGCTATTCTCTAGGCTGCTATGAGGTACATGAATACTGCGATGGCACTGATCGCCAGGAGAGGGGGCAGAATGTACTTGTACACCCCTGCCAACTTGGCTTTGAAGTACTGGATTGTAACTATAAGGCAGAGGTGTACGGGCGAGAGCATAACCCCTACCTCTCCGCTTGTGAAGGCTAGTAATAGAGCATAACTATTTATTCCTGAGTCTGTGGCTATAAGAGGAAGCAGCAGTGGAAAAGCGATGCCTGCAAATGCCATGCCGATACCTGTTGCAAAGCCCATTAGAAATGGTAGTGCTACCAGGACGACGAAAGCTGGCATACCTATGCTTTGCATATCTGAGAAAAGGATGTAGGCGGCGCCGGAATTTTCTATTGTTGCCTTGTATAGCATTACGGCATATAGCAGGAATAACATCTTGGGGTCCAGCCCATAATTTAACGCCTTTTTCAACTCTGGCCATTTAGCCCTTTGCTGCAAAGCCAGAAGAGCCAGTGTGACAGGAAAAGCTATGGCAGCATTAATTCCCAGCAAAACCAGCAAGACAACGAGTATAATGGGCCAGGAAGTCGATAGAAGATTGCGTACTGTATTATGTGGAGTTTTTACCCTCGTCTCTGGGAATTTCTTACGCTTGAATATTCTGTAACTAGAAATAGTCCCTACAGCAACTGATAAAACCGTCATTGGGAAAAGAATTGTCACTATAGAGGAAAGCTGGATAGAAAGAACCACACTGGCTGTAATAAGGGCTGGATATACGGGAAGGCAATATTCCCATATATGTCTGAACCAGTAATTTATAAATGTAGCCTGTTCGGGGGTTAAGCCCATCCTTTTAACTAAATCACTTAAAGCGGTAGCCGAAACTAAGGCCCCAGCTGGCATGGGAACCAGACCTATTACGGCTGGTACAAGATGCATGGCGAGCTTAGATCCCATGCACTCCATCGCGGCTGCCAATCTTGTTAGTAAACCCTTTATCTCCATCAAGCGGCTTAAGGTTAGAGCGCTGGCAACTATCACCAGCAAACTAAGGGTTGTGGGATCCAACAGAGTCATTAACATAAGTCCCGGCACAGAATGCGGTGGCAGGATCAGCAGAGAGATGATGAGACTTGCTGTGAAAACTGCGAAGCAAGGCGGGATCTTAAGCCTTATTAAGCCTAAGATTATGGCGATGGATATCAGTAAAGCTATAGATGGGCTTAACATTTCAGCGCAATCTCAGTTAAATCCAGGTAGCAGGTAAATTGGCAACTGACTTTTAATAAGCTTAACTTTATGAAAATACATATGCCCCTGGGTTTGGCTGTCCGGTTGATGAAAAATTACGATGTGTGCTATTGGGCTGCATTATAGGGGAAGGTCTTAATTATGTCACCCGACTATTTCGCACTCGTATTCCCCTGGCAAGAACTCATAGGTAGTGGTGGCCTGGATTTTTATTTTCTCTCCGGCTATTTCCATTGTAGAGCTCCCTACGACAACATCATGGTACAGGTTATCGAACCAATGCCAACCCTTAGGCCACTGCCCTTCCTTTGAGGGGCCAGATTTTCCGTCAATAATGGTATCACCATTACCATCGATGAGGTTTATGGAATTCACCAATCTACTGTCTTGGTAATACTCGATTCTTGCGAGGAGGCCATTGACACCATCGGCTTCAGCGGTAATCTTGATAGTTTGGCTATATGCAGGTGTATTGCATCCAGAGAACAAGACCACGATAGCGGATAATATAACCCCTATTGTAACTAGAGTGCTCATTTTCAGTTTCATGTTACCCCCCGTTATTTGACGTAATCTCTATGGCTGTGCAGATGCAATACCTCTTGTGGGCATTTATTAAGAACTGCTCCTATTTTATCATGCGGCTTGGGATTATTGGAAGTTGGGTTATCCCATTTGCAGGAGGATAAACCAGCGTCTAAGGGATATACCCGTTCCTGATAAGGAGTTCGGCTACAAGGATTGCGCCTTTAGCAGCGCCCATCTTGGTATTGTGGGATACCAGAAGATACTTGATGCCGTTTTTCAGAACGGCGTCCTTTCTGATTCTGCCGACTACGGTGGTCATGCCATCATCAGCATCGCGGTCGAGCCGTGGTTGGGGTCTGAACGGGTCATCCATCACTGTTATCATGCGCTTTGGAGCTGAAGGCAGGGCAGCTTCATCAGGGGGAACGGCGAATTCCCTCATCGCACTTATCACATCACCAATCTCGCAATCCTTTTCCGTAGAGGCAAAGACTGATTCCGTGTGTCCTTCTCTTACGTTAACGCGTGTACAGGTGCAGCTTACGTCGAACATTGCTGGCTTGATTGAAGTGCCGTCTAGAGAGCCCAGAATTTTCTGCGTTTCGCGCTGTACCTTTTCTTCTTCTCCTGGAATAAAGGGAATAACATTATCTAGAATATCGATACCTAGCACCCCTGGGCTTCGACCTGCGCCTGACATAGCTTGCATCGAAGTCATTATTACAGCATTCAAGCCAAAGGTTTCATATATTGGTTTTAGTGTTATTACCAGCCCGGTGGTGGTGCAATTGGGAATGGGCGTGATGAAGCCCTTCCATCCTCGTGATTTTCTCTGAACATCAAGCAGTCCGATATGCCCGGAGTTAATGCCTGGTATTAGTATGGGCACATCGTCATCATAACGGAAGGCGGAGGCGGTGCTAATGACGGCTTTATCAGTGGCAAATTTTGGCTCGAGTATTTTCGCCTGGCTGGATTCTATAGCTGAAAAGATGATGTCTACAGTGGAGGCATCCATTTTAGCAGCATTCTGTACTGGCATGCCCATAACTTCATTTACTGGGGGCTCCTCGCAAAACCAGCGCAGTGCTCCGGATTGAGCGTCGGTTATCGCCTCTTTATAGCTGCGGCCTGCCGATTTCTCGGAGGCAGCAAGTGCAGTAATTTCAATCCAGGGATGGTTTTTCAGGGCAACGAGAAATTGCTGACCGACAATGCCCGTTGCTCCCACGATTGCAGCTTTTAACATAGTTCTCCTCCGCTAAGCTTGTTAATAAAGAGTAAAAGAGCACTTTGAATTATAGCATCTGAATAGAGAACAAAGAAATGTTGCCGAATTATTATCCAATCTGGGAATTGACTCGCGGTATTTTTTGGAAGTAGAATGCTGCGAGCAGCAATGTTAGAGATTTTAACTCAAAAGCTAGGAACGGTATTTCGTGGGCTTGGTGCGAAGGGCAAGCTTGGCGAAAGGGACATTGATGAAGCCTTGCGTCAGGTGAGATTGGCTCTCCTGGAGGCAGATGTAAATTTTAAAGTAGTAAAGGAATTACTGTTCAGGGTGCGAGAGCGAGCCCTGGGCACAGAGGTATTGCAAAGCCTGACTCCAGCACAGCAAATTATTAAGATTGTTGACCAGGAGTTGATTGCCGTACTGGGACAAGAACCCTGCCCTTTAGCTTCCACTGTCTGCCCGGCTGCAGTTGCTTTACTTGTGGGATTGCAAGGGTCTGGTAAAACCACTACTGCGGTGAAGTTAGCTGTTCATCTCAAACAACAGGGACATTGTCCATTGTTGGTAGCTGCGGATACCCGCCGGCCGGCTGCTATGCAGCAGTTAAAATTGCTTGGGGAGCAGCAAGGTATCCCCGTATATAGTGAGGATGCTAAAGTCGCACCGGTGACCATCTGTCGTCATGCACTGGGAAAGGCTAAAGAAACAGGATCAACCTGGGTGATTGTAGATACGCAGGGACGCCTGCATATAGATGAAGCTATGATGGAGGAATTAACCGATATTAAATCTATGTTACAGCCCTCGGAGGTGTTGCTTACAGTGGATGCCATGACAGGGCAGGATGCTGTAAGGGTGGCCAGGGAGTTCCATGAACGAATCAGGCTTACTGGCCTCATATTAACTAAAATGGATGGTGATGCTAGAGGAGGAGCTGCCCTTTCTATCAGGTTTGTTACCGGCGTCCCCATAAAATTCATGGGTATAGGTGAAAAAGTAGCTGATTTAGAACGCTTTTATCCTGATCGCCTGGCATCTCGCATTCTGGGTATGGGAGACATGCTTACATTTATCGAGCGCACTGAGAAGGCCTTTGATCAACAACAAGCAAAACAGCTAGAAAGCAAAATACGAACCACGGGTTTTGACCTTGAAGATATCCTCGGTCAACTCCAGCAAATCAAGAAAATGGGATCATTGAGCCAGTTAGTTGAGATGCTACCAGGCTTCTCTAAATTAGCCCCTGACTTGCCTGATGGTGAGGGAGAGGTAAGGTTGAAAAAGATAGAAGCCATTGTATGGTCTATGACTGGTGACGAGAGGCATAACCCGGAGATAATTAACGGTAGTCGACGGCGTCGCATTGCTCATGGGAGTGGTACTACACCTCAGGATGTTAATCGGCTTTTAAAGCAATTTTACCAGATACAAAAGCTAACCAAAGCAATGGCACGGGGTAAATCACCTGGGAATATGCCAGGGCTGCTTGATGTACCCTACAACAGATTTTACTCCAGGTAACCCCTAAGCTTCCGACTTCGGCTGGGATGGCGTAATTTACGAAGGGCTTTAGCTTCTATCTGGCGTATTCTTTCCCGGGTTACACTAAATTCCTGACCCACCTCTTCCAGTGTTCGGGCATGGCCGTCCTTGAGACCGAATCTGAGCTGTAGCACCCTTTTTTCCCGTGGCGTAAGCTCATCGAGTACCCTATCTATCTGGTCTTTAAGCAGCTCTTGTGAAGCAGCCTCGGTTGGTGCCGGGCTGGATTGATCTTCAACAAAATCACCTAATCGGCTGTCTTCGTCTTCACCAATAGGGGTTTCCAGCGATATGGGCTCATGGTGAAATAAATCCATGATTCCCTCTACTTTCTCTGGTGATATCTCTAGGCGGTCGCCAATTTCTCTATAGTTTGGTTCACGCCCAACTTCCTGGGTTAACTGACGTGTCGTCCGTAATAGCTTGTTAATGGTCTCCACCATATGTACTGGAATCCGGATGGTGCGGGATTGGTCAGCTATAGATCGGGTAATGCCTTGCCTAATCCACCACGTAGCATAGGTGCTGAACTTATAACCCTTTCTGTGTTGGAATTTGTCCACAGCCCGCATAAGACCAATATTTCCTTCCTGGATGAGGTCGAGGAGAGACATCCCATGTCCAATATATTTCTTGGCAATACTGACTACCAAGCGCAGGTTTGCCTCAGTAAGGTGTTTTTTTGATTTCCTTGCGTCAGCCATTACCTCTTTAATGTAGGCGTCAAGCGGGTCACTGTGAGAGTGGATTTGAGATAAGAATTCATCGCTCGATAAAAAAGCCTTTATTTCTTGCCATGGGGTTTTATCTCCAATAAGGGGAGCCAGTGTTTGAGGTGGTAAAATATGGCTGCTTAGAGAAAGGTTTACTATAGCTTCCTCCGCCGCTGCGATATCCTTACCAGTCCTTTGAGCAATATCTGTTACCAATTCAGGGGCTATGGCGTTATCAATCGTAGCACGAAATCTAGGATCTGTGATTGTCTCCACTATGCTATATGTATGATTGCTATCTATATGTTCGTTGATAATTTCAACTATAGGGAGAGATTTGGATAATCGAGAAATTAAATCGATTGTAATATCAGCTGCCGAGGGATATTTCTTGTGCTTCTTAGAATAAGCATCCTCAATTTTCTCTAAGTATCTACCCTGCTCTATTTTACTGGATAACTCTCTCTCCTCAGTAGCTGTGAGAAGGGGCACCTTCCCGATTTCGCGAAGATACATACGAGCTGAATCATCAATCGCGTCATCTTCCAGGCCTAAAATTGCTTTAGCTTCTTTAGCAGATAGTTCATCCGATGCTTCTTCATCAGACACGGTATCAGTAGACGTGTCTGTAGCTTCAGCTTCACTCTGGTCGTCAACATTCTCTTCCCGCATTAACTCCTCATCACCATTATTTGGTTTAGGAGCTCTGCTACTAGCTAGATCCATTATGCAACCTCTTTTGCTCTTGCCAATTCCTCTCGTTTATTATAAATCTCTTTGAGCTTCTCGCTAGAGCCTATTCCTTGCTCATCCAGTTTAGCTAGCTCAGCAGCCTCCCCTTCATTTTCCCTGATAAGATTAAACATTATTTCCCTCTCAGCCTCTAACCTTTTTGCCAATCTCTCTTGTAGGCGGAGTATACACTGTCTCAGAGCATGCCGCTGTTCCTGGCTGTTTTCCCCCGGGGTCGATTTATTCGTTAAGTAGTTTAAATGTTCTAATAGATTTGCGTCAAATTTTCCCTCAACTTCCGAAATATTATGGTGTTGTTGCCAGTTGACGAAAATCTCGCAGTTTTCAGTGCAGGCGAAGTGCTCTGCCGATAGCTCTTGAGCTGCCTGACGAAGCTCTGGATGTTGGAGCAGCAGGGCCAGGCAATACTCCTCAATAGGGTTTGATGCTAGTTGGCGAACCGAGCGAGATAATCTCGCCACCTCTGCCGGTCGGCGTCTCCTTTTACTGGCCAGTAATTTCTGCAACTCAGTATCTATTGAATGTTTTTCTATCTTCAATTTGTCCGCCAATCTTCGCACATAATGCTCCTGCCCAACTGGGTCCTCTATCTCACCAATCAATGGCAGTAGTTTTGTTATAGCTGAGGATTTGTCTTGGGCTTTATTGATGTCAATCTTGCTTATGACGGTCTTTAAGGCAAAATCAAGCACGGTTGGTGCTTGCTCCACGAGACTTTGCCATCGAGCAGGGTCAGCGCTTATAATCTCATCAGGGTCTTTACCATGGTTCAAGGAAATGACCTTTATTTCAGCGTCCAGGATACTCTGAAATCTCACGTAGTTAGCCAACAATGGGGATGGATTCTCTCCCCTGGACGCAGAGCGGGCCAACTTATCTGACCACGCTATCGTTGATGTTGCCTTCTTATCCAGAGAGTGTGCCAATACCTCCACCCCCCGCAGCGTGGCTTCCTCCCCAGCAACATCCGCATCGAGGGCTAAGGCTATACTCTTCGTCAGCCTCTTGGCAATGGCCACCTGTTTTTCAGTAATGGAGGTCCCCATTGAGGCAACAGTGTTTTGCCAGCCATGTTGGTGGGCTGTGAGGACATCCATATAGCCCTCCACGATTATCAGTAAATTTCTCTGTCGTACGGAGGACTTGGCCGTATCAATCCCATAAAGGAGGCTGCTCTTGTCAAAAATTGTTGTTTGTGGAGAGTTAATATATTTAGGCAAGGACTCGTCTAAAGCCCTGGCTCCAAAGCCAGTAACTCGACCTTGAATATCGCATATAGGGAACATCAATCGGTTGCGGAACCTATCATAGCTCCCTCCTCCCTCCTTCTCTATTATTAGGCCAGCTTCAATTAGCTCCCTTTCCTCATAGCCCCTGTCCATTAAAAAATTCTTAAGTATTTCCCAGCTGTCGTGGCTGAAGCCCAAACGAAACCCATCAATGGTTTCGCGAGCAATCTTTCTCTTGATAAGATAGGCTCTGGCTGCCTCACCTGCTTTAGCATTTAGCAGCAGATGGTGGAAATATTCGGCTGCTGCCTCATTAATTTGGAACAACCTCTCCTTCTTTTTATCCTCGGCTTCGCTTGGCATCCCAGGTGGGCCTAAAGGCACACCTGCCCTATTAGCTAGAAGGCGAAGAGCTTGGCTAAAGTCGACACCCTCCTTCTTCATAATAAAGGAGAAGACGTCACCGCCAGTGCCGCAGGCACCGAAGCAATGCCAGGTTTGTTGCTCGGGGAAGACAAAAAATGACGAGTGCTTTTCGCTGTGAAATGGGCATAAAGCCTTGAAATTCCGCCCTGCTTTTTGTAAAGGAACATAATCGGAAATAACTTCTACAATGTCTGTTCTTTGTTTTACTTCGCTGATGAGACTCATTTAGATATTTCCTCGGCTAATCGTAGCGCATATTGATCAGTCATTCCAGCAATGTAATCAACAACTTTGCGATCCCTGGCATCATTTACAGAGGTAAATTCTGGAGGCAAGCCATCTTCATGTTTTAAGAAATAATAATATAAAAGTTGTATTGTTTCTATAGCCTTCTCTGCATCCTTGATGGCTAAACTGGGCTGGTATACTTTGTCAAACAGAAACTGGCGCAGGTTGTTAGCTGCCTTAATAACCTCGGGACTCATGGTAATAGCTGGTTTTGCCTGGCTGCTGTACCCGCTAACTGGCCAGGAGTGGCTCACAATATCGCAAACCAGTGTATTGATTCGCCTTGAATGTGTATGGCCTAAAATCCTTGTTGCTGCCTGGGGGAGATCACTTTCGGTTATGATACCGGCTCTTATAGCGTCATCAATATCATGATTAATGTAAGCAATGATATCTGATATTTTACATATCTGGCCTTCCAGCGTGCCGACATCTCCCCAGCCCACTCCTAAAATATCTGCCTGCCCCTTGGAATGCTTGAGGATACCATCTCTTACTTCCCAGGTAAGATTAAGTCCATGGCCATCTTTCTCTAACAAGTCGACCACTCGTAAGCTTTGCTCATTATGTTTAAAGCCATCTGGGTAGAGCTTATTTAGAACATCCTCTCCTATATGACCAAAAGGGGTATGCCCCAAGTCGTGGCCCAAAGCAATGGCCTCACTTAAATCTTCATTGAGGTTCAGTGCTCGCGATATGGTTCTAGCAATTTGGGAGACCTCCAGCGTATGGGTAAGCCTGGTCACATAATGGTCACCTAAGGGGGCAATAAAGACTTGTGTCTTGTGCTTGAGGCGTCGAAATGCCTTGGAATAAAGAATGCGGTCACGGTCGCGCTGGAAGCAAGTTCTTATGGGGCATTGCTCTTCCTGCCTCAGTCTGCCCCGGCTGAATTTGCTCTTAGCTGCATGGGGGGAAAGGTTTTCCTCTCGCTTCTCTCCTTGCTGCCGTATATTCAGCTCATGAATCATTAAAGCTTTAGTTTTGCTTCTGCAGCGGCGATGATCTCTCTGGTTTTATCTATCATATCGGGGCTTACGGACACCGAGGTAATCCCCCAGCTTACTAATTTCTCAGTGATTTCGGGGTAGAAGGAGGGAGCCTGTCCGCAGATGGAGGTAGTAACCCCCTTAGCCCTGCAAGCAGTGATGACCCTCTCCATGGCTTGCATTACTGCCTTATTTCTCTCGTCGAATATATCTGCAAGCAGGGCGTTATCTCTATCCACTCCCAATATGAGCTGGGTTAAGTCGTTAGAGCCGATAGATATGCCATCTATCCCTGTGGCTATAAATTCATCAATAAGGAAGACATTGGAGGGCACCTCAACCATCATCCATAACTTGAAATCAAGAGACTGACGCAAGCCTTCAGCCGAGAGCATCTGTTTAACCGTTGCTATTCCATCGGGTGACCGAACAAAGGGAATCATGACCCATAGGTTATTGTAGCTTTCTCGGACTTTCTTTATAGCTGCAATTTCCAGTTTGAATACTTCGGGGTCTTTGATATAGCGGGAGCAGCCACGAAAACCAAGCATGGGATTCTCTTCAAGTTGCTCATATTTCTCCCCGCCTTTTAAATTTTTATACTCGTTGGTCTTAAAATCAGTGGTTCTATAGATTACTGGGCGAGGATAGAAAGCTTTGGCGAAGCTGTTTATGCCCTTGGCTAATGCTTCAACGAATTTATCTCCTCGTTTTTGTTGCAGCATAAAACGGGGATGTTCCCCGATCTGGGCGACGACGAATTCTGCTCTAAGCAAGCCAACTCCATCGACATCCCTGGTGGCTATTCTGTCTGCTAAATCTGGGTGAGACAGGTTTACATAAACTTTTGTTCTAGTTTTGAATATTCTTCTTATGCTGGGGCTTGCTATAGCTGTTGTTCTCTCTATCACATCGCCCTGGTAAATACGACCCTGAGTGGTATCTACCACCACAGTTATTTCTTGCCCGTCCTTGAGGACCGTAGTGGCTTTCTTTGTACCTACCACGCAGGGAATCCCCAACTCGCGGCTGACAATGGCGGCATGGGAGGTTCTGCCACCCAGATTGGTAACAATCGCCACGGCACGCTTCATAGCAGGGACAAAATCAGGAGACGTCATTTCAGCTACCAGGATGTCTCCCTTATGTACTTTATGCAGTTGGGAGGCGTCAGAAACAAGTTTCACAGGTCCTGAGGCTGAGCCCAGACTGGCGGCTTCACCAGTTAGTAGCGGTTCTGCCTTAATTTCAGCAAGTTTTTGCTCTTTTATCCCCAGAGTAGTTACAGGGCGGGTTTGGACGATGAAGAGTTTGCTATCCTTCTTTGCCCATTCGATGTCTTGAGGGAATTGATATAGATCCTCCAGGCGTTTCCCCAAATCAGCCAGGGCGATAATTTCTTCATCGGTCAGTTTCTGTTTAGCTTGCTCCCAGGGGGGTATAGTAACCCTGATGTTGCTTTCTTCCAGAGTATGCGATTTTAGATTTCTAACTATCTGCCATTCCTGTTTGGCTATTTGTTTTTCGATGATAGCCATCCTTGCTTTATCTATCAAATATTGGTCGGGGGTTACTTCTCCGGAAACGATGGCTTCTCCCAACCCGTAAGCTGCTTCGATAAGGATTTTCCTTCTGTCGTTGGTAAGGGGTTCCACGGTAAACATGATGCCAGAGACCTCTGATTGAACCATCTCTTGAATTGGAACTGCCAGTCCTACACTGAGGTGGTCGAAACCAGCGTGCTGCCGGTAAAATATAGCCCGCGATTCAAATAATGAAGCCCAGCAGCCTTGCACTGCGGCCAGTACTTCGTCCTCACCTTGAACATTTAGAAATGTTCGCTGCTGTCCAGCGAAGGAAGCTTCGGGTAGGTCTTCGGCGGTTGCCGAGGAGCGCACGGCTACCAGTCCACTTCCCATTTTTATATAAGCCTGCTTAATACCGCGGGCGATTGCTTCAGGAAAGAGGGCACTGGAGATTTTCTCTTTTATTTTATCGCTGGTTTCTTTAAGCTCCTTGCTATCTTCTACATCTAGAGGCTCAAGGAGTTTACGCACATCCCCCTCAATATTGGCCTCTTTCAGGAAGGTGAAATAGGCATCAGAGGTAACAATAAATCCAGGTGGTACAGGGATGTTGGCATGAGTCATTTCTCCCAGATTTGCCCCCTTCCCTCCGGCTAATGCAATGTCATTTTTGCTGATGTCACTAAACCAGGCAATGAATTTCGTTTTTGCCATTACTTATACGCCTACCTTGCTTTGATGCAGGTATCCATTTGTATAACAAGTATATCATTTTGAACAAGGGCTGAACAATTTCAGTGAGGTATCTGTTGTTATCTGGCTAAGAACATGTTACTGGCGCACTCGGGAAGTGACAAAATCGTAGAGCATCAACAGTGCTGTACCGTGGCATTGACAAACCACACTTAAAATGATAGATTAGCAGTCGGGTAGGCAGAGTGCTAAAAATGTTGGTGAAAAGAAGAGAAGCTATTCTGAGAATAGTGGTTAATGAGTATATTGCTGGTGCAGCACCGGTAGCTTCAAAAGCTATTGCTTATAACTATGGTTTAAATGTAAGCCCGGCTACTGTGCGGAATGATGTAGCATATTTAGAGGAAGCGGGATATATTATCCGCGCTCATCCATCGGCTGGTGCCATACCTACAGACAAAGCGTACCGCTGTTATGTAAAAATGATAAGTGAAGATGTTGAACTTCCCCTTGATGAGCAATATCGGATTTATGAATTATTCCGAGGGGCAAAGGAGGAGTTTGAACAATGGCTGAAATTGGCAGCAGTGCTTTTGTCACACTTCGTTCACAATGTAGCGGTGATAACTCCAGTCAAAGCACCTCGATGTCGCTTCAAGCACTTGGACCTGGTGGCCCTGCAGGATTTTGTATCCTTGCTGGTTTTGGTTTTATACGAGGCAAGAGTCAGGCAGAAAATTATCTTTTTCAATAAAAGGGTCACCCAGGATGAGTTAACGATGATAGCGAATAAGCTCAATGTTTCTTATGCTGGGATGGATAGCAGTAAAATCTCAGCGGTGGAAACAGAAGCCTCACCTGAAGAGAGGCAGGTAACGGAATGCATGGTGAGTATGATAACTGCGGAGGATAAACTGAGATATGGTAGGCCTTACCTTGAAGGGTTGCATCTGATGTTGAGTCAGCCGGAATTCGCCAGTAACCCAAAAGCGATTAACCTGCTGGAGCTATTGGAGGGGGGAGAGTGGATGGAAGCTCTGTTTCAACCCAGTCTTTCCAGGGGAGGGGTAAAGGTGATTATTGGTGAAGAAAACACAGATGAGGCATTACAGGATTTGAGCCTGATAATGGGGGAGTATGGAGTTCCTGATAAGGCGGGTGGTATTGTTGGGGTGATTGGACCGAAGAGGATGGATTATGCCAGGGCAATCTCTTCTATTAACTGCCTTTCATCACTGCTGAGCGATTCAGTGGCCGGGTATGTCTGAAGGAGGATTGATCGTGTCTGAAGAAGAGAAGCTGTCCAATGAAAAAGCGGTAGAGGAGGAAGGCAAACAGGTTGAAGATGTAGCAGCGCTTGAGCAAACCCTGGATGGCGAGATGGGGTTAGCGGAGAAATATCTGGCCAATTGGCAGAGATCTCAAGCTGACTTTGCTAACTACAAGAAACGTGCCGAGCAAGAGAAGATAGAAACGATTGAATTTGCTAATAGCGCACTTGTTTTGAATTTACTGGCTATTCTGGATGACCAGGAGAGAGCATTAAATTCGCTGCCATCAGAGCTTGAGGGAGTTAGCTGGGTTGAAGGTATCAAGCTAATCCATAATAAATTTAAGGGAATCTTAGGAGCACAAGGGCTGTCTGAAATTGATGCTAAGGGGGAATTATTTGATCCCCACCTGCATGAAGCAGTGATGGAGCAAGAGGGTCCGGAAGGAATGGTCATTGATGAAGTTCAGAAAGGTTATAAGTATAAACATAGGGTGCTCCGGCCCAGTATGGTGGTAGTGGGTAAAGGCAAGAAAAAGAGAAAAACAGCGAAGGCAACTCAGAAGGAGGAATAGATATGGCCAAAGCAGTAGGCATTGACTTAGGCACTACACTTAGCGCAGTAGCGGTGATGGAGGGGGGTGACCCCAAAGTTATACCCAGCGCTGAAGGGGGGAACCTGGTGCCGTCGGTAGTAGCTATAAGTAAAACGGGAGAGCGTCTGGTGGGAGAGCTAGCCAAGCGTCAGGCAGTAGTCAACCCTGAAAACACCATTTTCAGCATAAAGCGCCTTATCGGGCGTAAGTTTAAGGCTGATGCAGTTCAGGATGATATGAAGCGACTGCCCTATAAAATTACCGGGGCTACCAATGGCGATTGCCGAGTAGTGATGGGGGACAAAGAGTATAGTCCTCAGGAGCTCTCAGCGATGATATTGCAGAAATTGAAGACCGATGCTGAGGCTTATCTGGGAGAAAAGGTGACCGATGCTGTAATTACTGTACCAGCTTATTTCAATGATAGTCAGCGGCAGGCAACTAAAGATGCCGGCGCTATAGCTGGACTCAATGTCCTGCGCATTATCAACGAGCCCACTGCATCGTCATTAGCTTATGGGATGGATAAGAAAAAGGAAGAGACTATCGCTGTTTACGACCTTGGTGGTGGTACCTTTGACATTTCCATCCTTGATTTAGGAGAGGGTACATTCCAGGTTAAGTCAACCAATGGTGATACCCACCTTGGTGGGGATGATATTGACCAGAGGATTATGGACTGGGTGTGTGATGAGTTTAGAAAGGAATCAGGCATTGATTTGAAGCAGGACAGGATGGCATTGCAGAGATTGAGGGATGCCGCCGAAAAGGCAAAGAAGGAGCTATCTACAGTAGCTCAGACAGAGATAAATCTTCCTTTTATCACTGCTGATGCCAGCGGGCCCAAGCATCTCAGTATGATGCTCTCCCGGGCTAAGCTGGAGCAGCTTTCAGATGACCTGATAGAGAAGAGCCTTGGTCCCTGCCGTAAAGCTTTAACTGATGCAGGTCTTACGGCAGCTCAAATTAACGACGTAATCCTGGTCGGTGGACAGACGAGGATGCCCAAGGTTCAGGAAACTTTAAGACAGTTCTTTGGCAGAGAGCCTGTAAAGGGAATTAACCCCGATGAAGCAGTAGCCCTGGGTGCCGCTATTCAGGCTGGGGTGCTTAAGGGTGAGGTGGGGGAAATTCTCCTTCTTGATGTTACCCCTCTTACTCTTGGCATAGAGACCTTGGGAGGAGTAGCTACATCCCTTATCCCCCGCAATACAACTATTCCTACCTCTAAGAGTCAGATTTTTAGCACTGCCAGTGATAACCAACCGAGTGTGGAGATACATGTGCTTCAAGGGGAGCGCCCTATGGCAGCAGATAACCGAACGTTGGGGAGATTTATGCTCGATGGCATTTTGCCCGCTCCACGCGGGTTGCCCCAGATCGAAGTGACCTTCGATATCGATGCCAATGGTATTCTCAATGTCAGTGCGCGTGATAAGGGCACAGGGAAGGAGCAAAAAATTACCATCACAGCATCCAGCGGTCTTAGTACAGAAGAGGTGGAGAAGATGAAGCGGGAGGCTGAGGGTTTTGCCGCTGATGATGCTAAACGAAAAGAGGAGGTGGAGACACGCAATTCTGCTGATAGTACGGCGTACACCGCTGAAAAAACTCTCAGGGATTATGGAGATAAAATACCTGCCGAGGTGAAGCAGGAAGTTGAAGCCAAAGTAGCCACTGTGCGCTCAGCACTTCAAGGCAAGGATGTTAACTCCATTCGTAACGCAGTGCAGGAGCTATCACAGTCTATGCAGAAGGTTGGCTCCTCGGTTTACCAACAGCAGGGTGAACAGGCACCGACTGAGGGGGAGCAAGGCCCTACTGAGGAGAAGCCTGGCGGGGAAGAAGGCACGGTGGAGGGCGAATTCCGTGAAGTTTAGAGAGTGCAGTCTCCCGCATTGAGGAGGAGCTGAACCAGTCAAGATACTCTAAGCTGAAAAAGTTGCTAAGAGGTGTTTTGCCTCTTAGGCGGCGACCAGCAACAGGCAGCCTCCGGTAGCTCCGCATAATGCTTGGCAAGCTTGCTTTGAAACTAAGCATAGGCTAGAATAGTTTTTGGCATATAGTATAAATAAAGGAGAGGTGGATGAAATGGTTGACTACAGTGAACTGTATAAGCGGTTAAGTGAAGAAAAACAGCAGCTTACAGGAAAGCTGGAACAGATGGCATCTCGTGGACAACCACAAGAGGAACGGAGAGAAGGTAGCCCCTTTGGTAAAAGGGAGGAAGAGGCGAGTGAGACGTTTGAGCTAGAGAAAAGGTTGGTTTTGGAGAAAAAACTAAGGGGTACGCTTATTGAGATAGAACGTGCCCTGGAGAGATATAAGGCTGGCATTTATGGGCTATGCGACTCCTGTGGGCAGCCAATAGAATTAGAGCGACTTGAAGCATTGCCGCAGGCGAGCTTGTGCTTGAAATGTAAGGCAAGTCAGGCAAAAGATGCAAAAGGGGCAAGGTAACGGGCTGCCAGGTAAGTTGAGGGTTTCTCTGGGTAGGGGTAGAAGGAAAATAGGGTTATTTCTGGCCTCCGCTGCTATAGTAGTAATCTTGGACCAGGCGAGCAAATCATGGATTATCGCTAATCCATACCCTGTTAAGCTATTACCAGGGTTTATAGATTTGGTTTATCATGAAAATCGTGGAGCTATTTTTGGGTTGCTTATCAATCAGTCTTTTCTGATCATCGTCACTATAGTTGTCTTAATCATTATCATCTTCTTGCTTTTTCGTTACCTTTTCCTGGCTACTATTTTAACTGTCATACCCCTTGGCTTACTTTTCGGTGGCGCTTTGGGGAACCTGATAGATCGTCTTCGCTTTGGTTTTGTGATTGACTTTATCGATATGCACCTGATGGACTTATTACGTTGGCCCTGGGCGTTCAACTTAGCTGACCCAGCCATAGTAATAGGCAGCTTGGCACTGGCTCTTTTCTTGGTTCGGGAAGAATTACTCAGGAAGGCATGTGAGCACAACCGCGAAATCAGAAATTGAAACCCTACAACTCGTTGTTTCTGTATCGGACGTACGTTTAGACCGATATATTGCTGAAGTCCTCCCTCAAGTTTCTCGGTCTTACGCACAAAAGTTAATTGAGCAGGGTTGTGTTTTAGTTAATGACCGGGGTGCGAGGGCAAGCCAGAGGTTAAATTGTGGCGATAGTATAACTATTAAATTTCCGTCACCTGCTTATCCAGCGGCTGAACCAACCCCCTTAACCATAATTTATGAAGACCAGGATGTAGTGATTGTAGATAAGCCAGCTGGGCTGGTCGTTCACCCATCTCCAGGACACCCCAGTCATACTCTGGTCAATTCTATCTTGGCGCATTGCCCGGGTTTAGCCATGAGTGATGATTTAATCCGCCCCGGCATAGTCCACAGGTTAGATAAGGACACATCAGGGCTCATGGTCATTGCTAAAAATGAATATGCCCGGGAATATCTGGTCAATCAGTTCAAAAGCCGTGCTGTCAAGAAGGTTTACATGGTCCTGGTTAAAGGAAGATTATCACCTGAGCTGGGAGTGATAGAAGCGCCGATTGGGCGTGACCCCCACCACCGTAAGCGGATGGCAATAGTAGAGGGAGGGAAGGAAGCTAGCACACAGTATCAGGTTAAACAATACTTGAGTAACTATACTCTACTGGATGTTACTCCCATGACGGGTCGCACACATCAGATAAGGGTGCATTTATCGGCTATCGGCTATCCTGTAGTTGGAGATATCGTTTATGGGACAAAATGCCGGGGTGAAGGGATAGCCTCAGCCGTCAGGAGACAGTTTGTCCATGCTTATCGTCTTGGCTTATGCCTGCCGTCAACACGCCAGTATCAAGAATTCACCTGTTCCTTACCGGCAGATTTAAAGCAAATTCTGGACCTCTTTGCCTGTGATGTCTGAAATGCTTGTTTAGGGGCAAAGGGATATGCTATATTCCAGCACAGAGTTAGAGTAGAAAGGAATTAAACTTGAAATTTTTTAACCGAACGAATGATGAACAATCGCAGGGGAAAAGTGAGCTTTTATCTCGCCTGATAGATGAGATTGGGATGGAAGATTTAATTAATTTTGAAGCTGATTTGTCTGGGCGGCAGAACCAGGTCTTGTTCCAAATAGCTACTGAGATAGAAGACACTGAAAGTGCATTGAGGCAAGCTGAACAGCTTATTAAGAAGCTTAAAAAACACCTGGAGCAACTGAAAGACCTGCAACGGGTCCTTTCTAAATAACGCTTTTTAAGTCCCCGGACCTTCTGCTAATATTTCGGAGGCTAAGTATGTCACAATGTATAGTCATGAATCCGAGTTAAATACATCAGTCAGGGTTCGCTTTGCGCCCAGTCCGACGGGGTATCCACACTTAGGCAATATTAGAACAGCTCTGTTCAACTGGCTTTTTGCTCGCCATAACGGGGGTACGTTTATCTTGCGCATTGAAGATACTGACGTTACTCGTAAAGTTGAAGGGGCGGTAGATGCCATAATGGAGGGCCTGCGCTGGCTTGGTTTGGATTGGGATGAAGGTCCCTATTTTCAATCACAAAGATTACATCTCTATCGTGAAGGCGCAGACAGGTTACTTGAAGGTGGTTATGCCTATCTATGCTACTGCTCTCCAGAGCGGCTGGAGGCGATGCGCCAGGAGCAAACGAGACAAAAGCGACCACCTAAGTACGATGGTCATTGTCGATATTTAACAAAGCAGGAGAGAGCGCATTTGGAGGCAAGCGATATTACTCCTGTAGTTCGTTTCAAAACACCGCTTGAAGGGGAAACTAGTTTCCGCGATTTAATTCGTGGGCAATTAACTTTTAAGAATAGTACTTTAGATGATTTCATCCTGCTCAAGTCCGATGGTTACCCGACATATCATCTGGCCAATATAGTGGATGACCACTTGATGGCTATTTCTCATGTCCTTAGGGCTGATGAATGGCTATCCAGTACTCCGCGGCATGTGCTGCTTTACCAAGCTTTGGGTTGGGAACCTCCTGAGTTTGCGCATCTACCTATGATACTCGGTCCTGATAGGTCGAAGCTCTCCAAGCGACATGGCGCTACTACTATAACTGAATATAAAGAGCAAGGTTATCTTCCGCAGGCAATGATTAACTTCCTGGCTTTGCTGGGCTGGTCACTGGATGATAAAACTGAGTTGCTAACCCCAGAGGAATTGATAAAACATTTCTCATTGGGAAGGGTTAGTAAAACTGCGGCTATTTTTGATAAACGCAAGCTGGAGTGGATGAATGGGGTTTATATAAGGCAATTGAGTGCAGAGGAATTTGCACAGCGAGCAGCTCTATTTCTGGATAAGGATTTGCCTCCTTCGGTAAAACGTCCGCTGGATGAGGATTACATCAGTAAGCTTATGCCTTTGCTTCAGGAGCGCGCAAAAACTTTAGCTGAGGTGTTTGAACTTGCAGACTTTTTCTTCCTAGACGAGTTGAAATATGATACTGGCTTACTATTGAGCGATGGACTGGATGTTGAGTCAGCCACCTATGCTGCCAAGATTGCTTTGGAAAGACTGGAAGCAATGGGGACCTGGGATGCTAACTCGATTGAAGGCCTCCTGCGCCCGCTGTCTGCGGAGTTAGATTTAAGCACGCGGAAATTCTTCGGCCTATTGCGGACAGCTATTACGGGTCGCACTGCAGCACCACCATTATTTCAAACCATGGTGGTGTTGGGTAAAGTGAAATGCCTTGAACGACTCACCGCAGCTTTACGAATGCTAGCTGCTTTGCGATCGCCATAATACTACGACTTTCGTTTTAAGCTAGTTGTCAGGTTTTCTCAGCGGCGATCTTCTGGCTAATATGGGCTGGCACCTCCTCGTAGTGGCTGAATTCCATAGAAAAAGTACCGCGCCCCTGCGTTATTGACCTCACGTCTATAGTGTAGCGAAGTAGTTCTGCGGATGGTACTTGAGCCTGGATGTTCGTGCCGTTTTCTAGAGGAGCCATTCCAAGTACATGCCCTCTCTTAGTATTAAGATCTCCTATAATATCTCCGGTATATTGCTCGGGAACGGTTATACTGAGATTCATTATTGGCTCTAGCAGGACGGACTGTCCTTGAGATAAACCTTTCTTCAATGCTTGTGCCCCGGCAATCTTGAAGGCGATATCTGATGAGTCTACCGGGTGAAAGCTTCCATCATATAGCGTTACTTTTATGTCATCTACGCGGTATGAGGCTAAGATTCCTTCGTTCTTTGCTTCCATAACACCTTTTTCCACTGCTGGGATGTAGTTTTTGGGAATTGACCCACCGAAAATCTTACCAATGAACTCAAAGCCGCTGCCTCGTGGTAGGGGCTCAAGCTCCAGAAAGACATGCCCGTATTGACCATGCCCTCCTGACTGTTTCTTATGCTTATATTCAGCCCTGGTTGTTATGGTAATAGTCTCTTTATAGGGAATCTTTGGTGTGTCTAACTTGACCTCTACACCGAACTTGCGATGCATCCTTTTCTTAACCATCTCGATGTGATTTTCTCCGATGCCGGATATAATAGTTTCATTGGTATTGGGTTCGCGATGCACTTTGAGGGAAGGATCCTCCTCGCAAATTCTGGGTAAAACCGTGCTCATTTTATCCAGATCGGCTTTCGTTTGGGGCTGAATTGACATACTGAAATTCGCCTCGGGGAATTTGATGCCTTCAAGGACTATCTGGGATTCCTGGGCATGGAGGGTGTGCCCTGTAGTAGTTTGATTCAGCTTGGCTACTGCTCCGATATCCCCGGCAGTTAATTGCTCCACAGGCTGTTGATTTTTCCCTAGTACAGTGAAAAGCTGGCCAATGCGCTCCATGCTATTCTTGTTGGCATTCCATACCTGGGAGTTACTGAAAATAGCACCTGTGTAGACACGGAAATAACTAATTTTACCTGTAAATGGGTCAGCACTGGTCTTGAAAACAAGACTGGCTAAGGGTGCTGCTGAATCTGTTGTAACCTCCTCCTTATCTCCAGTAGTTGAATTCATAGCTCTGGCAGTGTCACTGTCATCAGGCGAAGGTAAATAATTACAAATGGCATCAAGAAGCGAATCAACGCCGATATTTCGCAGTGCAGAGCCGGTAAGGACAGGCACTAATGTACCTTCCAAAGTGGACTGCTTTATGGCTTCAATTATTTCTTCATTGCTTATCGCCTCACCTTCTAAGTACTTGGTGAGGAGTTTGTCATCAACCTCAACCACATTCTCCACTAGTTTCTCTCTATAGGATTTTGCCTGTTCTAACACTGAAGATGGCAAATCAAGATTCTGTGAAGTGGAGTTGGAGTAACCCTTCATGGTTACCAGATCCACAATACCCTGGAAATCATTTTGCTCGCCAACAGGTAACTGAATGGGCAAGCATCTTGTTGCTAGTCTGGTTTGAATCTGTTCCAGGGTTTGAAGGAAGTTTGCATTGTCCCTGTCCATCTTGTTGATAATAATCAGGCGTGGCAGTTTTGACTCCTTAGTGTAATTCCACATCTGCTCGGTACCTACCTCTACGCCCGAAGCGGCGCAAACGACAAGTACTGCTCCATCGCAGACGCGCAAAGCAGCTTTTACTTCGCCTATGAAATCGGCATAACCTGGAGTATCAATGAGGTTTAACCTGATTTCCTTCCATTCATGGGAAAGAATGGATAAATTGATGCTCATATGGTGGTCTATCTCGCTGGGGTCATAGTCTGAAGCGCTGGTGCCATTATCAACGCTGCCTAATCGTTTAATAGCCCCGCAGGTAAAAAGCATTGATTCGGCAAGCGAAGTCTTGCCAGCATTGTAATGAGATAACAGAGCGACATTACGTATTTTACCGGGGTTATGTGAATTCATGATATTCTAACTTGAAGTTCTCCTTTCTTGCTGATTTCTCAGTTTCGGCGTCTTTGTGTGGTAGCAATACCAATCTAATTGGGCGGAGCCAATCCGGTTGGCTAATTATATGCTTCATGGGAGGGTTCAAGCAACCGTTGTTACATCGGAAAACCTGGTGCTATAATAGCGATTGTTCGGTAGGGTGAAATGAAGCTAAGTCATAAAGAGGTGCAGCACATTGCCCGGTTAGCCAGGTTGGGCTTGAGTGAGGCTGAGGTGGAGAAATTCAGCATCCAGCTATCTGACATTCTGGAGAATTTTGAGATACTCCAGCAAGTGGACACAGATAAAGTGCCACCAGCGACTCACTCTGTCCTTCTCCAGGATGTCTTCAGGGAGGACAGGATAGCTGAATCACTTCCCCAGAGCAAAATCCTGTCCAATGCTCCCAGCCAGGAAGAGTATTGCTTTAAAGTCCAGGCAATATTAGAGTAGGTGCACTTATCAATGGTTAATGCTTTCATTGCC
>CAZCKW010000003.1:16558-25252 GCA_964499375.1 uncultured Dehalococcoidales bacterium | reverse complement strand
GAAGGCAATAGTAGAGGTATGGTAGAATCCTTAACACCAGACCCCTTGAGGATAGCGGGACCCAATCTTAACATAGCCCCTATCCTGTCCTAATGATGGGATCCACCGCAGAGATAGTCGAGGAGATAGAAAGAGTCCCCATTCTGGCATTCCATGAGCGCGGCATACGCATCTCAGTAATCTTGGATAGGAAGCGTTACAAGAGATGTGATTTTCTCTTCCTTTCCAAGCAATACAAGCATGACCCTACTGAGAGCTATGAGCAGATCTTCTGGCTTACTCAGAGGTCAATTGAGCAGCACCGACCATCAGCTAAGCTGGCTAGACGAAGCGCCACTGGCGATATTGTTATTCGCTTTGCTAGTAACGAGCACTACCCCTGGCGTTTCCCTGGTGCAAGAACGGAGCACGGCTTCCTCCCTGCTGGTGATTATGCTCTAATGGATGAGGATAAAACCATAGCAGTAGTGGAACGAAAGACTTTTGACAATCTCCTCGCTGAGTTTGGAGTGATGCCCGTCCTTCATCAAAAGCTAGCTGAGCTCGTAACTTACGAACATCATGCTTTGGTAATTGAAGCTCTTTATGCTGATTTCTTGAATCCCAAGAAGGTCAAGTACTACCCGCCTACCTTTTGTGCTCGAGCTATTGGGGAAATCTATGCTCTTCATCCCAGGCTCCGTGTTGTATTTTGCGCCAATCGGAAGATGGCAAATGAATGGACTCGGAATTATTTCTATGCTGTCTGGCAGCAGGTGAACCAACGTATGACTAGTATTACGGATATCACTCACAGTGAAGCTTTGAAAACAGCGCACTATCGGCACTCAACAAAACGATGATTTGTTGTTTCTGCGGCATGGCAAAACTATCCACTGACTACCGTTAGCCACTTTTCTCGTTTGATACCGTTAACGTTGCGTAACGTTATATAACGTTAACGAAAGCAACGAAACTTCGATAGGTGCCAGGTTGCTTCTAGCATCGTGCTCTCCTGGTATTGCCGTATTATTACACCTATCTCACTTTCAGTCTCCTAACCGAGCTCGTTGTCACCAATCACCTGAACGAGTACAATTGATTGATGCTGTCTTTACATTTAGTTAGAATGTGTTCACCATGAATTGTAATAAGAAAGGTGTGAGAGGACTGTGAGAAGTACTATTAAAGCTTATATCCACAAGGGTAAAGAATACTATGTTGCTGAGTGTCTGGAGCTAGCTGTAGTAACGCAGGGAAAAACCCTGGACGAAACTATTGCTAACCTTAAGGAAGCAGTCGCACTGCATCTTGAGGGCGAGGACCCGGCGGACTTTGACCTTGTGCCAAATCCTGCTTTACTGGTAACGCTGGAGCTGGAGCCAGCAGGTGTCTCCTAAACTGAAGTAGCTCTCTGGCTTAGAGATTCTCGCTATTTTCCATGGCTTTGGATTTGAGACACACTCTCAGCGGGGGAGTCAGGTGAAATTACGCAGGGTAACCGCTACAGGAGAAAAACAAACCCTGACTATTCCCGTTCATGCGGAACTTGATGCCGGAACACTGATGGCTATCATCAGACAGGCAAGCCGTTACATCCCGGAGTCTGAACTCCGACTGCATTTTTACTCTGGCTAGCAAGGCAGGCTAAACTGACAACTTCGCATAAATAATAAGGGAATAGAGAATGATGCTTGCTGGTGCTATAGAAAAAGCCGCTAAGTTGAGGTGGTCCCCGTTTTCCCTTTCCTAAACCGCGTGTCGGGCATTCGAGTCGTCTCAGGGGTACCACACAATATAAAGATTAACGCTGTTTTACTTATAAAGGATGCAGGACACGTAAGCCCATAGAGGATGCTCGAATAGGTATTTAGTTATGCCACTGAACATATTGCGCACTTCAGGGGTTCCCTCCACGGTAATTCCTGGCTGGTTTGCTCAATAATTTACTGAAGGGAAAAGAGATTTCCGATCTATGTGAGGGAGATAGAGCGCAGCCATATACTCCTCCCCAAAGGGAGCAAAGGCGGAAAGTTCAATATTGGTTATCGACTGGGAGATGCTTGTAGCCTTCTCAAAGGCGTGAAAGGATATAAGAGCCATACGGGCACCCATGAGAGAACTGTTGCCTATAAACTCTACCTTTTCTCTCAGTATATCGGGTAGCAAACCTATGTTGATAGCCTTATCAACATTTAGATAGGTCCCAAAACCACCGGCAACATAAATCCTTTCAAGCTGGTCAAAAGTAAGGCCAGCGTAATCAATAAGAGACTTAATTGCAGCAAATACTGCTGCCTTTGACCTCATAATGTTGTCTATGTCTGTTTGGGCTATGGCTAGTGCCTGCCCGGTCTCCGTCTCTTCAGGAAAAGCTACTATGTATTTGAGCTCCCCGTCTCCTTCGATAATTCGCTTATCTTGAAGAGTAGGGTGAAATTTACCATCTATATCCAGTATCTTATTCCTGGCCAGTTCATAAATTAACTCAATCAAACCAGAACCACAAATTCCCCTTGGTTTGGCTTTGCCAATAGTTTCATAGGTTACCCGGCCATTATCTATCTGCACCTTCTGTATCGCTCCCCGTGTTGCTCGCATACCACATTTTGTGTCTCCACCTTCAAAGGCTGGGCCGGCGGAGGCAGAGCAAGAGAGCATCCATTCATTATTGCCAATGACAATCTCACCATTGGTACCAATGTCAATGAGACACGTTATCTCAGGGCTATCCGCCAAGCCACAGGCCAGGACACCAGCTACAGTGTCGCCACCAACATAGCTAGCTACACTGGGCATTACTTGCAATACCCCATAAGGGTTTATATTAATACCCACTTCGCTGGCTGATACCTGGGGATAAAGATCAACTGTGGGGACATAAGGATCGTCTCTAATGGAACAGGGCATGAAACCTAAAAGAAGGTGGCTCATAGTGGTATTCCCAGCAGCAACAATAGCGGTGATATCTTCAGCATCAATGCTTTTCTCTTGAACCAAAGTTTGGATTAAGGTATTGATGTTTTCAACCACTGCCTTTTGGAGAACATTCATAGAGCCCTTACCGCAGACAAAGGCGATTCTCGAAAGAACATCCTCACCATAGTGGGCTTGTAGATTGTGGTTGCCTGCTACCGTCAAGACCTGGCCTGTCTTAAGATGGACCAGTTGCGTTACTATAGTGGTAGTGCCTACATCAACAGCCACGCCGTAGTTTCTGTCCTCAGTATTACCTGCCTCTATTTGTAGTATTCGACCTGTGTCATTATGATTGGCAACACTAGCTGTGATTTTCCACCCATGGCGACGAAGCTTGGTGGACAGATCTTGCAGGCAGGCAAGAGGTGTTTCGAAGGAAGTATAGTTAAGTTTTTTCCTGAGTTCTCTGGTGATGCGGCCTGTGTCGGGAATGTTATCGTCAGTGGTTGGTTCAGGAAGCTCCAGGTATATTTTGCTCACCAGCGGCTTGAAAAGAGAAGCAGGGTCATCATGCCTCTTATGCAGGGAGATCCTATCAGGTTCGCTATAGGTGATAAGGGCTGTTTCCCTCCAGACCTTTTGTTCTTCCAGGTGCGACTCGGACAGAATTTGTTCCTCTTCCAGACGAGACTCTGGTGGGATGATTACTTCCAGGTTGTCTTTCACCCGAGTCTGGCAAGCGAGAACATAACCAGTCCGTATCTCTTCTTTGGTGAAAAAGGCGATGGAGTAATTATCTACATTGACATTACCCCTGGTTATTTGGACGCGACATTTACCGCAGACGCCCTGTCCACCACATAAGCTATTGAGGTATACCCCTGCTGCTTCTGCTGCTTCAAATAGGGTGGCGCCCTCATCTACCTCAACCTCCTTTTGGTCGGGTAAAAAGGTCACCTTGTACCTGTTCACGATTCCTTTTCACCCCCTTTTTCAATGACCACTTTGTGCTCTTCAAGGAAGTCGATGTTTTTTAACTTCCCCTTGAGAAACTTCCTATCACCTAGCAAGCTAAAGCACAGAAAGCCATTTCCCTCAGCTTCCATCCAGACTACATCCCGCATTACCTCTTCCCGGTGTGCGCCATCGTCAAAATAGACAGTAGACATACACATATATTCTACCTCACTCCTTTATTCTCTTAAGGCAAATCCACTTTTCCTTGATATCCTTTGATTTAGCTACGCATGCGTTTTTCATTTGACGCCCTGCAACTCAACCAGTAATTGGGATAGCCTATCATTGCTTTTTTCCATCTCCCCCGCTGCCTGCAGTATGCTCTCATAAACTGGATTGTCTCCTGTGATTCCAGCGCTTTCCCGCCATTTATTAAATTTCTCGTTATGGTGGTTGTTATGCTCGGTCCAGGCGGTTAGAAGCACTTTGACCCTCCCTGATGCATCACTCGGATACCTTTTCAGAACGTCTTCAACCTTTGACTGTATCATGGATTCGGGAACTGCGCCCAGTATTTCGTCAACCTTCTGACCATCAACGAAATACATCTGCATGGGGATGCTCATAATCTGATACTGCTGGGCTGTCTGGGAATTTTCATCGACATTTATTTTGCAGAACTTGAATTTGCCATCGTACTGCTCTGAGATTTTGTCGTATATGGGTGAAACCATACGACAGGGACCACACCAGGGTGCCCAGAAATCAACTTCAGTGGGAATATCTGAGCGTAACACCTCCTCCTCAAAATTTCGATCCGTGACCTCCATTACTTTACTCATGCTATACCTCCTTCTTTAATTTGGTTGCTGCGCAATAAACCTACATTATATCAAGCCGCACACCCAAGTTCAAAGCTGATTAACTTGAATATGAGACTCTTTATCACAAAGCCGAGTCCTTAGCGTTCATTGCCTATTGTTTCACTTGAAACATATGTTTGGGCTAGACTGCAATTGAATTGGCTATGGCATAATCTTATTAAGCTCCTGTTCTATTGATTCTTCGTTGGGGAAAGCACCAATTTTTACAGCTTGAATGATGCCAGCTTCATCGATAAATAAGGTAGTAGGAATGTATCGAATGTTATAAGTCCGAGCTACATCCTGCTTGGTATCAATCAGCACCGGAAGGGAAAGGTTTCGACTCTGTAAAAACTGTTTTACCTGAGAAGACGTCCCGCCCATGTTAATAGCCAACAGCGCCAGGTTTTTAGCCGCCGATTCTTCGTACACCCGCTGTATATAGGCCATTTCAGAGACACAGGGGCCACACCACGTTGCCCAGAAGTTGAGCATTACCGGCCTACCCCGCAAATCGCTCAGGCAAATAAGTTTTCCGTCGAGGTCATTAAGCTGAAAGTCAGGCGCCAGGTTACCTACCTTTATGCCTTGAGTTGTAGTAGGAGAAACCGATGGAGCTAGCTCTTTTGGTCCTAGAATAGCAATACTGGTGAGATTGAAATCAGAGAGCTGAGTGGTTATTGAATGGAGCTTGGTATCAACTTTTCTATAATGCGGCTTGCGCCACTCGCTACCATCATGATAGGCAACATAAAGGTCAGCTTCTCTTAGCCCATCAGGCAGCTTCGTTGTATCGTAGCTCAGGGTAAACAAGACCTGTGGGTTGAATGTAGCACTTTGTGGCGTTAATTTATAGACCGAACTGATGATATAGGTGTTCTCCGGGGATGGTGGCGGGCTAGGGTCAACCACGACACGGATAATCTGAAGCGGCTTCTCATATTCGTCTATAACTGTAGTTCCCTTGTCCATAAACAGGCTAATCCCGCCGTCGGCGGATGTTAGTGCTACCCTGGACTTTAGTCCGCCATGGCTATCAATGAGGAATTCATTGTTGTAACCGAGCAAATCGATCTCTAACCGGTAGGTTGGCAACTCTTCCCCGGGGGTTGGGGTCGAGTTTGAAGAACAACCAGCCATTGTGAACCCCGAGGTTACAACTGAGGCCAATGTTATTACCAGTATGGCTTTCAACGGTCTATTCATAATTAACCTCTAACCTGCTTTGAAACCAAACAAGATGAGCTTATCGCTCTGGATAAATATGCCTCTGTGGTCACATTAGTCCTGAGAATTTCAGTTTATCTCTTGAAGATACCTGAAGGCGGACATGGCAGCAGCGGCGCCATCCCCAACTGCAGCAGCGATCTGGCGGACTGAGTTCCTGCGGATGTCGCCGGCTGCGAAAATACCAGGAACTGAGGTAGCCATTGTTTCATCAGCGAAGATATAACCGGCATCATCAAGGTCTAGAATGTCGAAAAAGCACTGACTATTTGGCATGAACCCTATGGCAACAAAGACACCATCCACTCCCAGGATGGAACGCTGATTTGTTTTAATATTTTTCAGCCGGAGCCCACCCACCAGTTTCTCTCCCATGACCTCTTCTACTACCGTGTCCCAGATGAATTCCAGCTTGGGCTGGGTAAAGGCTCTTTGCTGGAGGACGTGCCCTGCCCGAAGCTGGTCTCGCCGGTGTATTACGTGCACCTTCCTGGCATGCCGGCTTAACTCCAAAGCATCGGTAATAGCAGTATCACCCCCACCTACAACTACCACCTCACGGTCACGAAAGAGAAAGCCGTCACAGGTGGCACAATAGGAAACGCCGTGACCTGATAGCCTCTCCTCGCCAATGGCTCCCAACTTACGATACTCGGAGCCAGCGGCGATTATTATGGACATAGCTTCAAAGCTGCCATCAGTCGTAGAGACAACATGGGGGTGCCCCGTGGTAATGCCTGTAACCTCAGCAGTCACAACCTCCAGTCCGTATCTGACTGCCTGTTGATGCATGACCGAACCCAGTTCAGAGCCTGAGATGCCCTCAACAAAACCGGGATAATTCTCTATTAACACGGCATTCATCATTTGGCCTCCAGGCATCCCACGCTCGACCAACAAGGTCTTGAGACCCGCCCGTGAGGCATAAAGACCTGCGGTAAGGCCAGCAGGACCACCTCCCACGATGATTACTTCGTATTTTGTCATTGTTTACCTCCATTCCATAATCTATACAGATGGTTACCTAAGTTTAGCCTCCCCAATTATCTTGCTCCATAACCAGGAAATTTTGACGCTCTGCCTGGTTCATTTCCGCTACACTGATTTCGATTTTCGCACCCAGCTCCGTCACCGCCTGGCGCAGGCTGTTAACAAGATAGTCCTTGATTGAGACAGGGATGCCCAGGAAGGGAAGCACCAGCGTAAGCGTAACTTCGTTATCCTTTAGAGCTATATCCTTAACCATTCCCAGCTTAATCAGGGGAAGATTGATCTCCGGGTGCATCACCTGTCCTATTGCTTGATTTACAGCTTCTTCTGAAATATTCTTAGTCATCATGTATCCTTTCTTAGTTGATGTCTAGCAGCCTGTCAAATTTTCGTCTTGTCAAAGTCGACAATTGGGTTATAGCCAATCAGGTTTTTACCTCCCTTCAACCCCTGGTTCAAGTCTTGAGAGCAGGGAATCCCAAACCTTACCGATCTGCTCTGCTGCTTTGCCTCCAGTTAGTGGGCGTCCCTCAAAGCAAGCCTCAAAAAGCTCCGGGTCATACTGGATAGCTCCGATGGCTGTAATTCCCCGCTTGCTCAGCTCATCTTTCAACTTCGATGCCATCTCGTCCGAGGTCACCTTGTTGAGCACAGCCCAGCTATTGCTTACTCCACTCCCAGCAACCATGCTATTCACCTTCGCAGCAAGTGTTATAGACTCCCAAGAAGGCTCAACCACGGTCAGCACGCCGTCTATACTTGTCTCCACTCCTCTGCCGAAGTGCTCCACGCCTGCTTCCATATCCACAATTGTCAACTCGTTATCTTTCAGATGGAGTTTTTTCAAAAACTCCCGACTTAATACTCCCATGGGGCAGGCACATCCCTCAAGCGATTGGAGTATTTTACCTATGCAGATCAGCCGTATGCCATCCCTTTGCAAAATATGTGGGTAAGGTATATCCTCGATAGATATCTCATGCTGAGCCAGCACATTCATCGGCTGTTCTGATTCTGCTGGGGAAAACCCAGATTTCATTTGCCGCTGTACTTTTTTCTTGCCTCCTGCCAGTTCCATCAGGGGAGTAGGTGGGACGTCAAAACCCAGCATCCGGTACAGTCCCGAATTAGATTCATCCGAATCAACGACCAGAACCTGGTAGCCTCTATCTCGGGTTAAATTTGCCAGCAGGGTAGTTATAGAGCTTTTACCGCTGCCACCTTTTCCACAGACTGAAATCTTCATCATATTATCTACGGGCTATCTTTTATTCCTCTCCCAAGAGTGCCACCTCCCTGAATCCAGGCACCACTTTTTTGAGTTGGTCCTCAAGTATCTCAACCACTAGCTCCTTAGTTGTTCGTGTCCTGTCCACATGGCAGGCAGAGGGATTTGACAGTGGCTTATGATATTGCACTGTTACTATTCCCCCCTTCACGTCTATTAACTGGACATCAGCTCCTCCCAGGCTCGGCTTTATCCTGGTTAATACTACTTCTACCTCCTCCTTTATTCCTTGCTCCATTCTTAACTGCTTAGATATGTCCTTTATTTTGATAAAAAAACCGCTCACATTCAAACGCCATACTATCACGCTTAGCGGATAACTCAATTATATCGCAGTTTACTCTTTTCCCATCTCTCGCTCTGCGTTCCCACGCTGTTTGCACCTGCTTGGCTTTGAACACCATTGTTACTTTCCTGCTTTAAGCAAGCGCAAGTGCCCCTTTAAGAAGAGTTGCTCCTCCAGGCGTGTGA
>CAZCKW010000003.1:0-16458 GCA_964499375.1 uncultured Dehalococcoidales bacterium | reverse complement strand
GCTTTAAGCAAGCGCAAGTGCCCCTTTAAGAAGAGTTGCTCCTCCAGGCGTGTGAATCTCTGATTAAATAGCATTTCCTTTAAGTTAAGCTTAAGAAATTCTAAGGCAAGCTGACACTCCCCATGGATAAATGACCAGCGAAGCGGAAACCATAGCCTGTGTATGTCGAACTCATTATAGTCGAAAACGTAAAAGGTTCCGCCAGGCTTCAAAGCCTGGTAAGCATTACCGATAATCTCAATCTTGTGGTTATTCTCGAAGCCATGCAACACAAATGAAACGAACACCTTGTCAAACTCCTCCTGGTATGTCAGGGGAGCCTCAATTCGCTTCTCTTTAAACGAGACATTGGGGTATGGCTGGCAGCGTTTCCGGGATAGTCCAAGCATTTCCTTGCTGATGTCAAGCCCCAGCACTTTACCCTGGGGACCTACTTTTTTAGCCATTAGGCAGTCGTTCCTGCCTGTCCCTGATCCAAGGTCTAAAATCGACTGTCCTGGCTCGATATCCATCTTTTCAACAACACTCCTTATTATATAAGGGTAATACCCTAGAGAGATAACATTCATAAAAAGATCATAACGGCGCGCTTCCGTTGGGCCAACCTCTACTCTTGATCTTGGTGACGACAAATCTCTCTCCTAACTAAGCATTGCCAGATACTTATTGGTCTTGGTCACTTCTAATACATCCATTTGGTCGTCTACTGCTATGCTTTTTCTTGTTTCATATCGGTATGCGCTATGCCTCTGGCTTATAGCATTCTAATCGCCTTTAGCGGGCAAGCCTCAACACATATGCCACATTCCTGGCAAAAGCCCATAATAGGATAGGGCACATCGTATGCCTCTTCTTGCTTCCAGAGTTTATGGGTACATTGAAGCACTGCGTTGCAGACTCCTCCATCGCATCTATCTGGATGGCATTTCCCATAGTCCACTGAAACCTTCAGTTTTTGACCCAGCATGCTATTCCCCTAGCTAGAGGTACAGTCCCGCCTTAGTGCTTCAGTGATAACCATATTCATAAGTAACTATTTTCCTCCCTTACATTCATGGCAATAACCTTCTAGGTACAGCTCAATCTTAGTAACGCGGAACTTGTTTTTGTGTTGTACTTCTGCTACCAATTCACGGATTAAGTTGCTTTTAAACTCAATCACTCGCCCACAGCCTCGACACACCAGATGCTGATGTTCTCCTGAGCGCTTAATCTCATAACGACAACCCACCTGACCCAGATGCCTTTCCTCTATCAAGCCTTGTTCCTTAAATAAACGTAAACTACGGTAAACTGTAGCAAGGCTAATACTTAAGTCTTTCTCGATAGCTCGGCGATACAGTTCCCTGGCATCTAAATGCGTTCTAGCCTCCTGTATAGTAGAAAGTAAAAACTTTCGCTGTGGTGTGAGAGGCCGCAGATTTATTGTCCTGGTTTTGCGATTGCTTCTCATTCTCATTGGTAAGTATAGCGGCATCTCTGAATTCTGTCAAGCTGGGTGCCAAGCCTTGTCAAGACTCTTTAGAAATGTCATCTGGTGGTCTTATACAGGTAATGCTTGAAATGGTCGGCGAATCGCAATATAATAGTAAGCCTGTTTGGAGATTAAGGATGAGAGTTATTGCTGGTAAAGCCAGGGGAGTTTGGTTGAAGGCTCCTCCAGGAAGATTGATTCGACCTACAACCGGTCTGGTAAAGGAAGCTATTTTCTCTATTCTGGAAAGCAGCGATGGTGATTGGGGTCGCGTTCTTGATTTATATGCTGGTAGCGGTGCCCTGGGGTTGGAAGCTCTGAGCCGCGGAGCGGAATGGGCTGATTTTGTTGATAGAAGCAGGAAGTGTTGTGACATCATTAAATACAACCTGGATGGGATGGGGTTACTGGAAAGAGCCCGTGTCTATTGCTGTAGTGCCAATAAGGCGGTTAGTTTCCTTGGTGACAGTTATGATATCATCTTTATGGACCCTCCTTACTCGAATCCTGCTACAGGTAACTTGTTGGAAACGCTAGCTAGCTCTAAGTTAATAGGGGATGGCTCTACAGTTGTAGTTTGCCATGGTAATCGCTTCCCACTGAATCCCGGTTATGCTGAATTACATCTGATTAAACAACGTCATTATGGCGATACTTTTATTTCCATTTACCACAGGAAGAGTTAAATTAATGAGAACAGCGGTTTATCCTGGCACATTTGACCCCATTACCATGGGTCATATTGATATTATCAAACGAGCATCAGCCATTTTTGATAAGTTGATTGTTGGTATCTACGACAGACCTTACAAGGAGCTACTTTTTTCGGTTGAGGAAAGGGTAAACATGGTGGAGCAGGCAATTGCCGGCTTCTCTAATGTATCTGTCATGTATTATGGTGGGCTCTCTGTTGATTTTATCCGCAAAGTGAAAGGGACTGTTATGATCAGGGGACTGAGAGCGAATTCTGATTTCGAGCGAGAATTTGAAATGGCACTGATGAATAAACAATTAGCGCCAGATATTGACCTGGTCTGCTTGATGACGAGCCCTGAATACCAGTTCCTTAGCTCCAGCCTGATTAAGGAAGTAGTTAATTTGGGGGGCGGCGTGGAAAATATGGTTCCTGCCCATGTTGCAGTTGCGTTAAAAGAGAAGTTCCTTGGTTCGCAGAATGGCAGGTAAAGGAAGAGCGTTAAAGTAAAGCCTGTAAAAATATAATTTTAGGGAGGTAACATAGAAAAATGGCATACAAAATTACCGACGATTGTATCAGTTGTGGGGCTTGTGAGTCGGAGTGCAATAATGGCGCTATCAGTGAGGGTGAAGAAGTGTACATCATTGATCCTGATAAATGCACTGAATGCGTAGGCTGGTTTGATTCGCCTAAATGCGCCGAGGTCTGTCCCGTTGATGCTGCTGTTTCTGATCCTGATCACCAGGAGACACGTGAACAACTTCTGGACAAATGGCGTAAGCTACATCCAGGTAAGACACCTGCTGTTAGTTAAGTTTATTCTTTGAAGCCAATCACCGTACAGTTATCGAGCGTTGAAGGGTATACTAGCATCATCTTGTTCAAGATTTTTCCAGGGATAGAGCCGTTATGGCACAGGTCGTTTTGAGGTTTGTATACCTTCAGATGTCTTAGTATTGGTATTATTAATACCAGCAGGCTTATGGCTTCTGTATAACAGGCAGAGGATACATTTCTAAATCCGGCATTCTGGAGGATACCTATAAGTGTGCTTGTAGTAAACTGGTTAATGTGAAGACTTCTTATGTTCCACCACTTTCTTCGCAGGATTCTTGATGGTATTCCACCGAAATCCGGTGTTGACGCTGCAATAAGTCCTCCGGGCTTGAGTATCCTGTGGGCTTCCTTAAGGGTCTCTAAAGGGTGTGGGATGTGTTCTAGAACCTGCCACATTGTGACTACATCGAAATAATTTTCCGGGAGGTTTAGTTCTTCGAAGGCCAGGGCTTCTATCTCCAGGTTGAATTCCTTTTTGCCGTACGCTGCCGCCTCTCGGGATAACTCAATCCCTTTAGTCCTGTAGCCGGCATTGTCAGCGTTAAACAGGAAAAACCCTTCTCCGCAGCCTACGTCCAGAAGAGTGGTGCCATTGTTGTGTTTCCTGACTAACTGCACCTGTGATTTGGTGGCATACAAGCGACCTTCTCGAATGATAGAGGCGTCGATACTCTTCATGTTAGAGTAATCGCCGTTGATTATTTCTTTCTTTTTGATGGGATTTGTATATACCGTCTGGCATTTCTGGCATTTCACATGCCTGCCATATTTATCTCCCGGCAGCATATATACAGTTTCAATTCCTTTCTGGAAATCAGCTAATTCCATATTGGAGTCGAACAGTACGATGAAATCATTCTGCCCACAGTTAGGGCAATTGCGGTATTCGAAGAGCGAGTCCATTGTGATTTTCAGCTTTCCTAAAGATGCCTGGCTTTATAATAAGCGGCGGCTACCGCTTCAAGTATGATCGAACGAAAGTTACCCTTTTCTAACTGAAGAAGAGCTTCCACAGTGGTTCCTCCCGGAGAACTAACCATGTTTCTCAACTCGGCAGGGTGTTTGCCTGTTTTTTGAACAGCGTGGGTAGAGCCGATTATCGTTTGCATCGCCAATTTCTCTGCCATGCTGCGGGGTAGGCCGATATGAACTCCAGCGTCGATGAGAGCCTCGATAAACAGAAAAACATAGGCTGGCCCGCTTCCACTTAAAGCCGTTGCCATATCCAGATACTTCTCATCGGTAGCATAGATTTCCTCGCCCAGAGAACCAAGTAACAATCGGGATATCTCCCTCTGTTGTTGGCTTACTCCCGCAGTTGCTGTCCATATGGCTATTCCCTCACCAATTTGCGCTGGCATGTTGGGCATAGCCCTGATAATGCAGGGGTGATTTAGACCACGCTGTAGAATAGATAAGCCGGCACCAGCTACTATAGATAATACCAACTGCTGTGGTGCTGGACTTTTTATCTCCTCCATTACCTGAGCCAGGTCCTGTGGCTTTACAGCCAGGACAACCAGGTCAGCGCCTTCCATTGCTTCCCGGTTATTTGCCACAGTATTCACTTTATATTCTTTGTTTAATGATTCTCGTCGTGGTTGGCTCACGTCGCTAATTACAACATCAGCAGGCTTAGCGACATCTTTGTTTAGCAGGCATCTTACCATTGCCTCCCCCATGACACCACCGCCAATGAAAGCTATCCGCATTTCTGTTCCTCACTCCGTTACAATATTTATTACTCTCTTAGGGACAAAGATTATGTTGCTAATCTTCTTGCCATCAATGCGAGCTTTTACTCGCTCTCGCTCCAGTGTTAATTCCCTTGCTTCAGTCTCAGTTATGGAAGCAGGCACAGTGATCTTATCCCTTAATTTACCATTTATCTGGATAGCCAGGGTAATTTCTTCCTCCCTGGCTAGCTCTTCATCCCACTCAGGCCAGGATTGGCGGTGAATGCTATAGGGATGTCCTGTCTTAGCCCATAGCTCTTCGGCAAGATGAGGAGTGGTGGGGGCAAGTAGGAGTAGTAGATACGTGATTGTTTCGTGCCACAGGGGAAGTGAAATTATTCTTGCTTCCTGTACTTTGGCCAGGTAGTTGGTGAACTCCATGAGGCTCGACAGCATGGTATTAAAGTGAAACCTTTCCAAATCCCGGGTTGCCTTTTTAATCGTCTTGTGGGTGATATGGCGAAGTTCCTTTTCTGCCGTTTCCTTAATATCCTGGCTGCTATAGCCTGCTTCTACCAGGCTATACACTCTATTTAGCCAGCGACTTATGCCTATGATGCCATTGTCGCTCCATTCCCCGCCCATTTCCCATGGACCAATAAACATGAGATAGGCGCGAATGGCATCAGCTCCCAGGGTAGCTACGTATTCATCAGGGGCAATTACATTGCCCTTGGATTTGCTCATCTTCCCCCCGCGGTAAATTATGGTACCTTGATTAAAAAGGTGAGTGAATGGTTCATCAAAGTTAATCAGGCCTATGTCTCTCAATGCCTTAATAAAAAAGCGCGAGTAGAGAAGATGCAGAACAGCATGCTCGGCACCTCCGGTATACAAATCCACGGGTAGCCAGTGTTTCACCCTGTCAGCATCGAAGGGCGCATTGTCAGTTTTAGGGCTGGTGTAGCGCAGGAAATACCAGCTGGAGCACATGAAAGTGTCCATAGTATCAGTCTCTCGTCGCGCTGTTTGACCGCATCTAGGGCAAGTGGTATTAACGAAGGACGGGCAATATTTCAGGGGAGACTCGCCTGTAGGCTTGAACTCTGCATCGGGTGGAAGCAAAACTGGTAAATCTTTCTCAGGCACAGTAACTACGCCGCATTTTTCACAGTAAACTATAGGTATGGGTGCTCCCCAGTAACGCTGTCGGGAGATAAGCCAATCACGGATGCGATAGCTAACCGCTCGCTTGCCCCACCCCTTTTTCTCTATAAGATCACAAATTGCTTCATATCCTTGCTCACTGGTCAAGCTATTAAACTCTCCAGAATTCACCATTATGCCTGCCCCGGTGTATGGCTCTGTTAATTTTTCGCCTGCCCAACCCGGAGGGGCAATAACTGTTCGAACAGGAAGGTTAAACTTTGTGACAAATTCAAAGTCCCTCTCATCGTGAGCAGGAACGCCCATCACTGCTCCTGTGCCGTAAGTTGGCAGGACATAATCAGCAGTCCAGATGGGCACCTTCTCTCCACTTAATCTGTTAACGACGTAGCTCCCCAGAAAGACTCCTGTCTTCTCCTTGCCCAGGGCTGTCCGCTCATACTCCGTTTGTCGGCGGCACCAGGAAATGTACTCCTCTACCTCAGCTTTATGCTCAGGGGTAGTCAGCCGTGGAACAAGGGGATGCTCTGGAGCGAGGAGGAAAAAGGTAACACCGAAGATAGTGTCGGGGCGAGTGGTAAACACCTTTATCTCTTTTTGCTCAATGTTCTCATGCTCCAGGCCGAAGTAAACCTCGGCGCCGTAGCTTTTGCCAATCCAGTTCCGCTGCATTATCTTTATGCGCTCAGGCCAGTCTATGTGGCTGAAATCGAGTAGTTCATCGGCATATTTGGTAATCCTGAAGAACCACTGCTCCAAATCTCGTTTGGTCACCTGGCTGCCGCAACGCTCGCAAAATCCCTCTCCTATCACCTGCTCATTGGCCAGTACTGTCTGGCACTTGGGGCACCAGTTGACCGGTGCCTTGTCACGATAAGCCAGACCAGCGTTATAAAGTTGCAAGAAAAACCACTGCGTCCACTTATAATACTCGGGTAGGCAGCTAACCACCTCTCGATTCCAGTCATAGATAGCTCCTATACTCTTGAGCTGGCGGCGCATGCGCTCAACATTCCTCATTGTCCACTCATGCGGGTGAATGTTGTGGTTGATAGCGGCATTTTCTGCTGGCAAACCGAAGGCATCAAAACCCATGGGATGAAGCACATTGTATCCCTGCATTCTTTTAAATCTGGCACGGACATCTGAAGGTGCCATGGCGTACCAGTGTCCGATATGAAGGTCTCCTGAGGTATAGGGGAACATGGTCAGTGCATAGAATTTGGGGCGGGCACTATCTTCAGTCACCTCATAGATTCGGTCTTCTTCCCATTTCCTCTGCCACTTCTTTTCTATTTCCTGAGGATTATACTTTAAGGCCATGTCTGCGAAAGTTTAACCTAATTTAAGCTAAATTAAAAGCTTTCTAGGTGAGCTTTATTTCCTTTGTGGTAGAGGAATTAATGATACTAAATATGACAATGATTGACAACAAAACCATAATAATTTACGGGTGTTGACATTACTATGTGGTGTTCATTAAAATAGAACGCATGAAACTTTTAGTAATAGGATTGGGACAATGTGGTGGCAGGATTGCTGATAGATTTGCCCGGCTAAACAAGAGAGCGCATGCTAAACGCGGGATTGATATTGTTACCGACGTTTTTGCGGCTAACACAGATATTGCTGATTTAAGCGGGTTAGTCACTATCAAGGCTGATTACAAGCACAGAATTCCTATCGGATACCAGAAAACCAACGGCCATGGCGTAGGTAAAATAAATGAACTTGGCGCTGAGGTAGCCAGACAGGATAGTGACAAGATTATAACTGCAATCAAGACGTGTGAGCGATTCTCCCAAACAGATGCTTTCTTGTTAATTGCTGGTGCTTCCGGCGGTACTGGCTCTGGATCAATAGCAGTGTTAACACAGTGTATAAAAGAACGCTATATAGGGAAACCTGTTTACAACGCTATTGTCCTGCCATTTCAGCAGGAAGAGACAACAGAGGCAAGAACTGTTTATAACACAGCGGTATGCCTTAAATCTGCGTACCTGATTGCCGATGCGATAATTCTTATTGATAACCAGAGGTATGTTAATAAGAATAGCACGGTGTTGGATAATCTGAAAACCGTTAATGCTAAAATAGTTGAGCCATTTTACAATTTGCTTTGTGCTGGTGAAGAGAGACTACCAAAGTATATCGGGTCAAAAACGATGGATGCAGGGGACATAATTCAGACTTTAGTAGGCTGGACAGTGATAGGCGAGGGTAATACGCCACTCCGGGGCAGAACGGCTTTTCCCTTTGGGAAGGACCATGATTTCAGAGCCAAGATGGCGGAAACCGGAAGTAAAGCTCATGCAATGGATGAGGCTATTGGCGAGCTATCACTCACATGCAATCCCAGAGATTCAAAGAGAGCACTGTATCTTGTCTCGGCACCACACGAAGAGATGAGCATGGACCTGATTAAAGAGATTGGAGACCATCTAAATTCTATGGCTCCAAATGCTTTAATACGGAGTGGTGATTACCCCAGGCCGAAAGGCTCGGTGAGTGTTACTCTAATACTATCTGAGATTAGTGCTGTCAGGAAAATCACAGAGTACTTCACCAAGGCGATTGACTTAATCTCGGTTGTGAAAGCAAGACAACAAGGCTTACTATACCCTGATAGAAAGCTGGAAGCTATCTTCGACGATATCCCCATGCTGCTAAGTTAGCTGAGCAAAATCCCCTGCCAGAGAGTAAATATACCTCTTGTTTTAAAACAATGGGAGCACTATTGCCTTGAGGCGGAACAGGGAAACTACCTATCTAGTCCTATCCTAATCTTCTACTTTTAGCATAGATTGTCCAGGCCTGGTCCATAGTCTCCTTGCGGGATTGGTTGGCTCGTGTAATGGCTTCCTCACGGCGCTTTGATGCCTGCGCTATGTTCTCCTCAAAAGCCTTTCTAGCCTGCAGTTCGACTTCCTCGCGCCTTTTTAGTGCTTGTACCAGATTTTCATCGTAAGTTTGCTTGGCTTGCAGCTCAGCCTCCTCGCGCCTTTTCAATGCCTGTGCTACATTTGAGTCATAGGTTTTTTGGGCTTGCAGATCAGCCTCTTTATAGGCTTTCTCCACTTGCAACTCGTTGTCCTTGTAGGCCCTGGCTACTTGTTGCTCGGCTTCCATATAGGCCGCATAGGCCATCATGGCTTGCTGTTGAATTTGGTCAAGGGACGTTGCAGCTTGCTCAGTCTTAACGGGAGCTTTCTGCGCTTGCTGTTCTGTTATCTCTTCCTTAGGTTCTGCTTTCTTTGCTTCCTCCACTTTACTACGTACAAAGCCTTGATCTTTTGAATCCATTAGAGTGCACCTTCCTTTCTTTAAAAAATTCCCAGTATATCTATCCCATGTCTGATTAAGCACAGGGATTTTAAAGTTATTACGTTGCTAACTTTAGCATATTTGGGTATTGGCTTTCTACAGTCTATTGTAGCGATGGGCATGAATCTACTCTAACTTTGTTTATCTTTGTCAGAAGAATACATTTTTGTCAGGAATTTCAGGCGTGTCTCGATTTCCTTGCCAGATTTTTTTGTCTCCTTTTTTCCCTGTGTGTACTCCTGGGCATTGCTTATCGACTTCTCCAAACTTCCTGTTGGAACCCTGGTGGATTCCTCAACCTTTGTGCTTATTGCCTCAATCCTGCTTATGGCTTCCTTGAATGCTATCGCCTCCTCGGATACTGGTACTTCTCCCTCTACAGTCTCTATACCCAATTTAGTCATTTCTCCAGCATTGCTTATTGCTTGCTTAAATGCTCGTATTGACGCATTAACAGCATTCCTGGCCGATTTGCTGCTTTCTTCACTTTTATTTATTGCTTCCTCAAATATTCGTATCGATATTACAACAGCCTCCTGTGCCTGTCTAATAGAGTCCTGGGCTGTCTGTCTGGCTGACTGGCTTATTTCCTCAGCTCTTCTCATGGCTTCTTGTGAAGCGTTTTTCGACTCTTCAGCAACTTGTTTGGACGTCTGGCTTACCTCCTCGATTCTGCTTATGGCTTCCTGGGAATCTCTTTTCGATTCCTCGGCAGCTTGTTGGGATGCCTGGCTTACCTCCTCAGCTCTGTTTATGGCTTCCTGGGATACCCTTTTCGCTTCTTCAGCAGTCTCTTCGGATGCCTGGCTTATCTCCTCAGATTTAGTTATAGCTTCCTGGGATTTCCTTTTCGCCTCCTCGGTAGCTTCTGTTGCCTGTCTGAGCGATGCTTCAGATTTGCTTATAGCCTCTTGAGAAGTTTTTATGGATGTTTCAGCAGCTTTCTGTGCTGCTTTGCTTATTTTTTCAGCCATGTTTATTGCCTCGTGGAAGGTTCTTTTAGATTCTTCACTGACCGCCCTGGTTGCCTGGCTTATCCTGTCAGCCCTGCTTATAGATTCCTGTGAAGCGCTAATCGCCTCCTCGGAGGCTTTCTGGGCTGTTTTGCTTATTCTATCGACTCTAATTATAGCCTCCTCGAACGTTCTTGCCAGCGATTCAGCATCCTTTCTAACCGCCTTACTCACTCTATCAGTCCTGATTATAGCTTCCTGGGATGCCTTCTTCGCCTCCTCGGCAGCTTGCCTGGCCAACTGGCTTATTTCCTCAGCTTCACCTATAGCTTCATGAGATACTCTTTTTGACTCCTCAGCAATTTCCAGAGCCTCCTGGCTTATTTTCTCGATACGGTGTATCCGTTCCTGGGATGTCTTTATCGATATCTCCGAAGTCTCTCTGGCTGCTTTAGTTGTTGCCTCAACTCTTGTTACCGATTGCTCAAACTCCCTTGCCGACGTTTCAGCGGTCTCCATGGCTAATTTTACTGATGCCTCTGCTCTGTTAATAGCTTCCTCGGCTGCCTTTTTCGCCTCCTCGGCAGCCTCTTTGGCTCCCTGCCTTATTTCCTCAGTGTTACTTATAATTCCCAGGGCTGCCTTTTTCGCCTCCTCGGTGGTATTTTGGGCTGATTTGCTAACTTTATCTGCTCTACTTACCGCTTCATGGGAAGCCCTTTTTGCTTCCTTAGCAGCCTCCATAACCGCCTGATTTATTTCCTCAACCCGGCGTATGGCTTCCTGGGAAGCCCTTTTTGATTCCTCAGCGGCCTCCATGGCCGCCTGGCTTGTTTTCTCAACCCTGTTTATGGCTTCCTGGGAAGCTCTTTTTGAGTCTTCAGCGGCCTGCCTGGCTGCCTGGCTTAATTCCTCAGCCTTGGCTACTGCCTGCTCGAATGCCCCAACATTGAAGGTAAGATTCTCCAGTAGTTCGGGAGAAGATTCGTTTGATAGTATGGTTTCAGCAGATTCGGCTTTTTTATTACTCACCCTTTTAAATCTCCATCTTCATCTATTCCCCTATTCTATGCATAAGACGCAGAACAAATTTATTACGTCATAGCACCGCTTGAACAAGGTAGGGGATGCAAAACATACCAGGTCGATGGGTTGGCAAACCGCATCTCATGCAGGTTTAGCAATTTTGAAATGCAAAGCTGCAGCCAACCACACATTGACTTATCTCTTACTGAGACGTTACCGCGAGTAGTGATAAAAATTATATTTTATTTTATGTGTCTATTCCCTGCTGGGCAATTCGCCAGCTTCTTTCATTTTGAGGTAGCAATCCTTGCAGTAGACTGGTCGCCCCTCAGTAGGCTCAAACGGCACCGTGGTTTCTACACCACAGGATGCGCATACTACAGAATAAGAGCCGCCATATCTACCTCCTCTACGCTCACTGCGCCGAGCTGTTCTACATTCCGGACAGCGTCGGGGTTCATTCAATAAACCACGGGATTGATAGAACTCCTGCTCTCCGGCTGTAAAAGTGAACTCCCGCCCACAATCACCACATGTTAGGGTCTTGTCCTTAAATGCCACAACTGCACCTCCTTTGATTTTGTCATCCCTTTGTTCTCAGTGCAGTCTCTTGGCTGGAAAAACCTTTGTCTCATTACTAGGTCCGTGCCCAGGACTCCTTTCGCGGCTGACTCTGCACATGGCGAAGAGCCGAGCTTTGAAACAACACTGGATAAAGATAACTAATATGATTTTAAACGCACCCTTGTCGGGTGTCAAGTTATTTTGGCCTGTTTTTGTTATTTTGTTGCTATTGAGTATAGAACACTCCATTCTTTCTATACCTTTAAACCGTTAACCGGGCGATAGAACCTCCTGGTAACCCCCTGGATTGTTTCCTTGTGTCATTGCGGTGAGCCGAAGGGGCAGAGTGGCAATCGTCATACCCTTCTCCGATTTGTCATTGCGAGCCTACCCCGATTTGTCATTGCGAGCCGTAGGCGTGGCAATCTCGCCCCACCGGATTGCCACGGGGCTAACGCCCCTCGCAACGACAGTAGGGTTGTCCTCTCGCAACGACAGTAGAGGAGGCAGAGTGTCACTGATCATGTGGACGGAGTTGTACATGGACTTTAAAGAAACGCCGTTTCTTGGTACAATTGTGCGTCGTAGAAGTGAGTTACTTTCTAGGCATTGATATAGGTTCTGTCAACTCCAAGATTTCGCTCATTGGCGAAGATGGAGAGATTGTTAAGCTTGATACCGAAAAGATAAGTACCGGTCCCAGGGCTGCAGTCGCTTCACTTATTGCGAGATTGGGCAAGGAGTTTGATCTTGACCAGATTGTCGCCGCTGGTGTATCGGGTTCTGGCAAGGACGTGATTCCCAAAGAGCTCGAATGGGTGGAGTATAGCAGCCCACTGTCTATTGCTTCAGGTCTTCTTCATTTATATCCGGACGCCAGGACGATCGTTCAAATAGGGGGACAGAGTACCCTGGTAATCGGGCTGGAAGATGGCTTGAAAAAGCCGTGGAAGGTAGCATCTAACCCCCTTTGTGCTGCAGGTACCGGAAGGTTTCTGGAACAACAGGCGTACAGGCTTGGCATCAGTATGGAGGATTTCTCCAGCCTGGCATTGCAATGTGAAGGCAGTCCCCCCAGGATAGCTGCCAGATGTAGCGTCTTTGCTAAAACTGACATCATACATCTGCAGCAGAAGGGAGCTTCGGTTGAAGCAATGCTTTATGCGCTTTGCGAGAGCGTTGCCCGTATGGTTACCTCTATTAAGAAGGGAGCTTTTGAGGAGCCAGTATACTTTGTTGGTGGGGTTGCTGCCAACGCTGCTGTAGCAAAGGCTCTCAGCGATGCGATTTCTGCCAGGAATAAGCATCAAGTCAGGGTAATAATTCCTGAAAACCACCTTTATATCGAGTCGCTGGGGTCGGCTTTACTATCAATCGGGAAGACTTCGCAGGGCGTTGTTTTATCGGAAATAGATGACCGGCAGGACTATTTTGAAATGCCCAGGCTCAAGGTTGTTACCACTCAGGATAGCAAGCCAGTACCGAATATAGAGGAGGAGTGCACAGGATACCTCGGGGTCGATATCGGCTCCACCAGTACCAAGGCGGTGATAGTTGATGAAACTGGCAACAGGGTTATAGGGAAAAACTACCTGATGACTGCTGGTAGGCCTGTTGAAGCCATCAGGGAAGTTTTCAGGAACCTTCTTCGGGATGGCGCCGGAAAGGTTAAGATAGCCGGTGCCGGTATCACCGGTTCTGGCAGATACCTGGTTGGCAGCTTTATCGGGGCGGACCTGATTAAGAATGAGATAACTGCGCAGACAAGAGCCGCCGTAGAACTGGACCCTGAAGCCGACATCATTGAGATAGGTGGACAGGACTCCAAGCTTGTTATCAAGAGGAACGGTGTCGTCGTTGATTATCAGATGAACAAAGCATGCGCTGCTGGAACGGGCAGCTTCATTGATGAACTGGCTGAAATGCTGGGTGTCAAAGTGACTAATGGTGAATTCGCCAGGCTGGCGTTCAAGGCTCCAAATACCATTGATCTGGGGTCGAGGTGTGCTGCTTTCATGGGTCAGGCTGTTGCTGCAGCCCAGCAACAGGGTATGCCCATTGAGATAATCACGGCCAGTCTTTCCAATTCAATAGCGAAGAACTATCTGTCCAAAGTGGTAGGTAACAGGAGATTGGGTGACAAGGTCATCCTCACAGGTGCGGTATTTTACAACGCGGCTATAGTCTCTGCCTTTCACGAGCAGCTTGAGGGGAAGACCCTGACCGTGCCGGAGCATAAAGAAATCAGTGGTGCGATAGGTGTAGCGCTCCTGGCGAAAGAGGGAATGGCGGGTCGGGAATCAAAATTCAAAGGCTTTCAAAAAGTTGTCGACAGCGAGTGTATTCTTACCACATTCACCTGCAAGGGATGCGACAATAACTGCACTATTACCCGTATGCAGATGGATAACGAGCCTCCAACCTTTTATGGTAGCAGATGTGACCGTTATGATAGCGTTGCCAGTCATGCGAAAAGAGAAACCTTCTTCGATAAGCGGGAGCAGTTGCTGTTCAGGGAGTACAGGGAAGGTGCTGGCACCGGACCTACTGTAGGCATTCCCAGGGCACTGCTAGTATATGACTATGCTCCACTGCTTATCGGTTTTCTCAACGCGCTTGATGTCAGGTGTATCCTCTCCGGCCAGACTAACAAGGAGATTATGGAGAGGGCGGCCGAGTTAAGTTACACCGATAGTTGTTTCCCTCTCAAGCTTCTCCATGGGCACGCAGCGAAGCTTGACGACGTAGACTATATGCTCTACCCCTGCGCTATCAGGTTGGGGGAGAAAGATGGAGATGAGAACCAGAAATATTCCTGCCCTCTTGTTCAGGCATCTCCGTTCATAATAAGCAACGTGCTCGGTAAGCGGATACTGATACCCATACTTGATTTCAGTCGGGGCAATGCTGATGTGATAAAAAATCTGGCAAATGTCGCTGTGGAGATGGGGTTCAGCAGAAGCAGTGGCAGGAAGGCAGCCCTCGCTGGCATTAATTCCCAGCGGAGGTTCGAAACAGACCAGGAGGTGCTTGGCAGGAAGCTATTGGAGGAACTGTATCAGGGTGACCAGTTAGGAGTGGTGCTATTCGCCAGGTCCTACATGTCACAGGATGCCGGGGCAAACCTGGGCATAGCCGAAAAACTGGCTCAGCTTGGTGTGGTGCCTGTGCCGCTTGACTTCCTGCCTCTTGCATCGATTAATCCCAAGAAATATACAGACCGACCATACTGGTTCTATGAGAGCAAGTATATAGCTGGAGCTGCAATAACGGAATCAGACCCGAAGCTATATGGATTGGCACTGACCAACTTTGGGTGTGGGCCGAACTCGTTCATACTCCGAATTGTGGAGGATATCATGGGAGGCAAGCCACTGGGGCAGTTGGAAATCGACGAGCATGCAGCCGAGGCTGGCATCGTTACCCGTCTTGAAGCCTTCGTGGATACTATCAAGGGATTCGCACGTTCTACCGGGGAGCATAAGATTCCCCACGAATATATCTACAGGGAAACATCGGCACTCATCAATGTAAAGAAGACTTTTCTCATACCCAATATGGCACCCCACGCTGAGCTTTTAAGTCCGCTCATGGAATCTTATGGTATTAAGGCAATTGTGCTTCCCGAGCCGAACAGGAGCAATCTGCTCTATGCAGATCGAGTAACATCGGGCGTGGAATGTTTACCTTTCCGTGTAACACTGGGCGACTTCTTGAGGTTCTATCATGATAACGGTACTGACTTGAGAAATGTCGAGGCGTTTATGGCCGGGGCGTATGGTCCATGCCGACTTGGGAAGTACGCGCTGGAGCAGGGCAGGATACTTAAAGACCTGGGTATTAACATGCCGATACGGAGCAGTGTATCGAACAATGCCTATCGCGATATAAATATCGGTCCTGGTTTTATGCGCATTGCCTGGAGAGCCACTGTATCCATGGACTATCTGCAAAAATTGCTGTGGCGTACCCGCCCTTATGAAAAACAGACAGGGTCGGCGGATGTAATGTTTGAAGAATATAAGGGCAAGCTTGCCAGCCGTATTCGCAGGAGGGAGGCATTCGATGATATCCTGAGGCAGGCGACTTCTGAGTTTAAGTCTCTCATCGATTCAGACCTGCCCAGAAAGCCTCTCATTGGTATTAATGGAGAGATTTTCTTACGCTCCAACAGGTTTGCTAACAATGACCTGGTAAGGGTATGCGAGAAGGCTGGCCTGGAGGTTATTGTTTCTCCTATGGCGGAATGGATGAATTACATTTCATATAGACATGTTGAGGATGCCATCACGGATCGAAAATTCATGAAAATGATGATCAGTTACGTAATAAAGAGGGTGCAGGAGCATGATGAGCATTCGGTAGCCCGACATTTTGCAGGACTGATTGATGGCAGAGAGCCTTCGACGGGAGAATTACTGGCAAAGACGGACCTGTGGCTTTCCCCGAAATGTGGCAGCGAGGCGGTTCTCAGTATAGGTAGCGGAATCGACTGGATGGAGAATTCTGAATTTGCCGGAGTGATATCGGTAATGCCCCACGGTTGTATGCCCGGCGGGATTGTGGCAGCAATGTCGGAAAAGTTCAGCACGCTGTATCACAAGCCCTGGATAAGTGTCACTTATGATGGGTTTATGGAGACCAACAACCTGGCACGGATTAACAATTTTGCCGAGATACTCAAATTCTGCAGCAAAGCGGAAAGAGAAGGTGTTTAGTGGTGAGTGCTTGTACCATAAA
>CAZCKW010000002.1:7749-27158 GCA_964499375.1 uncultured Dehalococcoidales bacterium | reverse complement strand
GGCATTGGCAATAATCTCCCCGGCCACATTCTCCCTGACAGGTTCAAAGGTGCCGATACAGCCCCTTAACTTGCCCTGCTTGTGAATGGAAACAAAAACCCCCGCACGTTCTTTCATCTCGGAGGTAAGCTCTTTCGGTTGAGGTATTTTACCCAGGCGAATATAGCTTTCTATTGTTTCCTTAGCCAGTTTTACTATGGGGTGAAGTTCCTCTGTCATAAATAACCTCCTCTCCCCCACACCAGGCAAGGGTGGTAACAATGCCACGGCAGGGCGAGGTTCTCCTGTCATTTATTTTAACATTGCCCTGAAATTAAGCTCAACACCACAAAACTGACACTTCGACCCATTCAGTCCTACCACCTGGGTATCATAACCAACCCGGCGGACATTCAGCTTGCCACAAGAATAGCAGACCGTATTTTCATACTCGTGACCCGGAATATTGCCCAGATAAACAAACTTCAGCCCGCTATCTTTACCAATTTTATAGGCTTTCTCCAGAGTCGATACAGGAGTGGGTGGCAGGTAATCCAGGTCATGCATGGGATAAAAGCGAGTTACATGCCAGGGAGTAAGCTCACCCAGGTTATCTCGAATCCAGGCAGCAATGCCGTTGAGTTGCTCATCATCATCGTTCATTGTGGGAACGACATTGGTCACCACCTCAACATGCATGCCCCACTTTTCTTTGGCCCGCACAGCCATATCCAGTATACCTCTCCAGTGAGGCAGCCTGGCTAGCTGGCGGTAAACTTCATCGCTGAAGCCTTTTACATCAACCCTCCAGGCATCAAGATAAGGCCCTATAGTATCCAGTGCCTCAGGGGTAATATAACCATTGGTAACGTAAACGGTATATAAACCATTTTGCTTGGCCAGCCTGGCTGAATCCAGCGTGTATTCCAACCACACGGTAGGCTCGTTATAGGTCCAGGCAATGCCAGCACAGTGCTGTCGTCTGGCCAGTTCCACAGCACCTTCAGGAGACAACTGCATAGAATCATCAGGAAGGTCAACACAGGAGATTTGCCAGTTCTGGCAATCCTTACAGTGAAAATTGCAACCCCAGCCACCCAGTGAAAAAGCATTCGTGCCGGGGAAAAAATGAAATAGAGGTTTCTTTTCAATGGGGTCCGCTGCTACCGAGGATACATCCCCATAATTCATAGTATATAAGGTGCCGTCCCGATTAATACGCATACGGCAGACGCCTACCTTGCCAGGGTTAATAACACAACGCCACTGGCAGATATTGCAGCGCACCCTGCTACCGGGGAGCTTCTCATAGAGCATCGCTTCCCTTTCCATCACTTGCTATTATACCATCATGGATTACCCAATATAAGATAAGATGAAAATGAATTCCACCATAGAAATTATATTACCCAGCATATTATAATGCAGTGGAAATGATTATCATCGGCGTAACCGGCAATATAGGCAGTGGTAAAAGCACGGTGTGCAGGATTCTGACCAATCTGGGTGCCGCTACAATTGACGCCGACCAACTGGCACACGAGGCTTACAGGCCAAACAGCCAGACATGGCAGCAAATAGTAACCGCTTTTGGCAAACACATAGTTAAACCAGATACCGAAATCGACCGTGAGAAGTTGGGACATCTGGTCTTCTCAGACCCCGCTGCACTGGCAAGGCTAAACCAGATAGTGCACCCTGAAGCATACCGCATGGTGCAGGAAAGAATCGAAGATTATTGTCGCCAGGGAGTAACAGCCATCGCACTGGAAGCCATACTGCTAATCGAAGCAGGATGGGTAAAACTGGTTAACACCGTCTGGCTGGTAGTAGCATCACAGGATATTGTGATTCAAAGACTCACCGAGCACAAAGGAGCTAGCAGACCCTGGATTCTGTCCCGACTCAGGTCACAGGTGCCATCTGAAGAGAAGATGAAATGTGCCGACGAGTTAATCTACAATAACGGCGATTTGAATCAGCTTGAAACCAGGATAACCGAACTCTGGCAGAAGCTCCCGGTAAACTGAACCTTCAGGCGGATTAATCACTATCCACACTAACTTTGCTCAGGTCTGGCAAGCCCAGAGGATTAAGCTCATAACCCTCAACACCGGGCTTCACCAGTATATAGTTCCTGCCAAACCACAAAGGCAGGCAAGGGGCTTCGTCAACTACCTTCTGCTCAGCCTGCCGATACAGGGATAGCCGGGTGGCACTGTCCTGCTCAACAGCAGCTTCATCCAGCAGTATATCCAGCTCATGATTGCTGTAGCCGAAGACATTGTTCTCGCTTCCGGTATAAAACAGGGTATCCAGGAAATTATGCGGGTCGGGGTAATCAGCCACCCAACCCAGCATAAACATATCATCCTTCTCCTGTTTCAAATGATACAGAAAATCCTCTGGCTCCATTTGTCTCACCGATACCTCCACTCCCAGGTTTTCCCGCCACTGTTCAATGATAGCCCCTAAATTATCTGAAATGCGATTCCCGTAACCCGAGACAGTGATGGTGACGGGCGGCAAATTGGCAGCATCGCCATATCGGGATGCGGCCATAAACTCTCTGGCCTGCTCCACATCATAATCAATGCCTTTAAGGTCTTCATTATAGCCCGGCATACCTTGAGGCAGAATGCCCTCAGCATTAACCTCCATGTCTCTCAATATCAACCTGATAATCCGCTCCTTGTCCACGGAGTAACAGAAAGCACGGCGGACGTTTACATCATCGAAAGGAGGTCTCTCGGCATTAAAGCCAATATAGTAAAGGCTGAGTTCAGGAGTTATAGAAAGCTCCTGGTAAAACGGATTAGCTTTATCCTGCACCAGGTCGATATTACCCTGGTAAACAGGCGTGACATCGATTTCTCCTTTCTCATACATCGCCATTGGCATACCAGCCAGAAGATGGAAAACGACCTGCTTTAACTTAGCCGGCTCACCGTAATAAGATTCATTTCGCTCTAAAATCAAGCTCTGACCTTGCTTCCACTCCTGTAGCTCAAAGGGACCTGTCCCATTCGGCTTATGCCACCAGTCTTTACCGGATTCAACATTATCCCCGTCAACCACAAAGGCAGTGGGATAAGTCAACTTGCACAGAAAATAGGCTTTCGGAGCATCAATGGTGACTTCAAGAGTATAATCATCGAGAACCCTGATGCCCGAAATTTCACTGGCTTTGCCAGATAACATGTCCCTGGCGCCAACGATGTCTCCCAGGTAGGTAGCTGCCGTTTGAGAGCCAGTATCAGGATTACAGGCGCGCTCCCAGGAATATTTAAAATCTCCAGCCGTGACCTCCCTTCCACCATGAAATTCCACCCCACGGCGAAGATAGAAAGTATATGTTCTCCCATCCTGGCTCCTCTGCCACCTTTCGGTAATATCAGGGGTTACCTCCAGTTCATCATCAAGACAGACAAGCCCACTGAAGATCTGCGTAATATAGCTATGGGAGGTCATCTCGCTGGAAATCGCCGGGTCAAGCGTTACAGGGTCACTGCCCAACAGATTAAGAACACCCTGGGCAGGGAATACCCATTCCCATGGTTGGCAGCCAGCCAGAGGCAGAAGCAACAAAGCACATACAAGTAAGGGTAATACTATAAATTCCCGGATTCTTTTCATTTTAGAACCAGTTCATGGCACCGTTACACAACCGTCCCCACTCCCACTCTTCCCAGTGCAGTGTGCCCGGAAGCTTTAGCAGTGTAGCCATTGAAGACAGCACGGCAAACAAGGCAGGATGAGATTGCTCCCCTTCGCTCACAAAGACAGCGGAGGAAACTGCCAGCGTCTCTCGCCAGATAGCATCAAACCCATCAATATCAAAACCATAAACCTCTGTTAAGGCTTCATCATAGGTACTGCCATCTCTGAAGAGGGTCAATAAATTGAGCATCTTATCCTGGCCATAATTAGCCAGTAGGAATTCTACCAGGCTATAGCTCTCAGCATAAGAAAGGTAAGCTTTTTCAGGTTCAGCAGAAAATGGGCTGCACAGGCTGCGCACCGAAATAAGCCTGTTCTCCGAAACAGCGCCCTCCAGCCGGGCTCGCAAAGAAGGGGTAAGTTCACCCTGGTTACACATAGCCAGTCCTTCATCAAGCCAGGTGGGCAGACTACCATAGGGGCTGAAAGTTGCCTGGTGTACAACTAAATGCGTTAACTCGTGAACTAACGCTTCCTTTCCCCAATCAATATTATCAGAGGAAATGCCAATGGCGATAATGCCAAATTCGGTGAAGGCCACACCACCTGTCCATTCCTGAGGAAAAATCATAGCTCCCTGCAAATCGCTGGCTGAGGTATAGACATATATTCTAATAGGCTTCTCATCATACACGCCAACGGACCCGGTCAGCCTGACAAGCCCTTGCTGACAAGCATCCATTAATTCCTGAGCGAAAGTGTCATCTTCTTCGTACCAGAAAATAGTTAGCTCACCCTCAGTCAAGCTCTGCCAGCTATAGCGGAGGTCATCGAACTGTACTGTGGCTGGAACAGTGCTACCTTCCCTTTCCTCAGCATCCTTAACCGTCCACCAGTATGTTATAGCCGCCCCGGGAGGCAAACTCGACTTCCTCATATCCCATGTCCAGCTGGTTTCTACCCTGCTTGCTGGAGCAAAGTCAGGCCAACCCTCGCTAATGACCCTGGTATAGTTCATCCTGTCCACCTCATAATGAAGACGCACATCAATAATATCAGCATCGCTCTCAACTTCAAGGTTAAAAACAAGCGCAATGGGAAATTGCACCTCTACACTGCTATCGAGAACTGCGATGCCATCGTCAGCACTAACAGGAGAGGAAGTCAACAATAACAGTGGTATTAAAGCCATCAGGAGAACACGTTTAATCATCTCTCCTCACCCACTTTAGAACGAAGATAGGCAGTGACAAACCCATCCAGATCCCCATCCAGAACAGCCTCGGCATTGCTAACCTCATAGCCGGTACGGTGGTCCTTTACCATTTTGTATGGATGAAGGACATAGCTTCTGATTTGACTCCCCCACTCAGCTTCAATTCGCTTGCCCTTGAGTTTCGCCTTTTCCTTCTCTTTTTTCTTACGCTCCAGTTCAAGAAGCCGAGTATACAGGATCTTCAAGGCAGTTTCTTTATTCTGGTGCTGCGACCTTTCACCCTGGCAGATGGCTATCAAGCCCGTCGGCAAGTGAGTTACCCTTACAGCACTGCTCGTCTTCTGCATATGCTGGCCACCGGGACCACTGGACCTGAAAGTATCTATTTTTAAGTCCTCCGGGCTGATTTGAACATCCACAGCCTCCCTGGCTTCAGGGAGAACTTCCACCAGCGCAAAAGAGGTATGCCGGGCATGGTCAGCATCAAAAGGAGAAAGCCGAACTAACCGGTGAACTCCATGCTCGCCTTTGAGATAGCCATAAGCACAATCTCCTTTAATTTCTATGGTAGCGCTCTTTATACCAGCTTCATCGCCAGCAGAGATATCCAGCACTTCGGCTTGATAATTATGCCTCTCCGCCCAACGCAGGTACATCCTTAGCAACATACTTACCCAATCCTGTGATTCTGTGCCCCCTGCACCAGCATGAAGGGCAAGCATGGCATTCCTGGCATCATAATCCCCACCCAGAACAAGCCGATTCTCCAGCCTCTCAAATTGGGAGGCCAGTTCCTTTGATTCTCCCTGTATTTCTGCCCTGAGAGAATCGTCATCCTCCTTCAGTGCTAAAATGGTCACATCATAAAGGTCGCTAACTTCCTTCTCCAATCTGCGCCAAACATCAACCAAGCCTTTCTTGCCACTGAGCTGACGCATAACAGTTCCAGCTTTAGTCGGGTCCTGCCAGAAGTCGGGATTGGCCGATTCCGCCTCTAGCTCCGCAATTTCCCTTTCTATACCGGGAATGTCAAAGATGCACCATTATATCTGAGACTCGGCGGCGTAAGGATTCCAGGTTTTCTTTTTCCTCTTGCATCTATACACCTCTTACCAATTAAATAATTTGCCTCAGCAATCTGGCTTGAGAACCAGGTTGCCACCAGCAGCAAGGTGAGCCAGACGAGTTGGCTCAGGAAGACGATAGCCATTACAGCATTTCATCACCCAGTATAAAGCCGATATAAGGTCAATCTGATGACCTATAGAGACATATATCGGCTTTATTCCAATTTTAGTTCTTAATGCTACTCCAATAGTCTCTCCTTTATCAACCAAGTCAGCATGAGAGCCAACCCCTTCTCCCACAACCTCATGTCTACCACAAAGTATAGATTTGGCACAGCCTATGGTGGGTATATCAAGAAACAGCCCCAAATGGGAGGCAAGCCCCAGCCGCCTGGGATGCGCTATTCCCTGGCCATCAACCAGAATAAGGTCAGGAGTGTTACACAACTTATCACAAGCAGCCAGAATTACCGGGCATTCCCGAAATGATAACAGCCCGGAGATATAGGGAATGGCTGGTTTAGCTTCAGCCGTCTCAATTTCTACTATATTAAGCTCAGGGTAGCCAAGCACCACTACTGCCCCTCGAGCTATACCCTCAAATCTGGGAAATGATACATCCACACCGGCAACAAGATGCGGAGTAATATCCTTATCACTTGTGGTCGCCACTTTCCCTGCCAGACTCAATTGTATCTCCCTCGCTTGAGCAAGACTTACATCCCATTCATGTAAACTGTTTGTCTTCATTATCATCGAATTATAAAGCATTTCAGCCCAGTAGCAAACACGACCAAAACCTGCGGTTTATGTGGTCAGCCAGAACATTATGTTTTATATTACGTTTGACAATGGTATACTATTTTGCCATAATCCTTAATTCGATTGAAATGTTTATTTATTCATCTTCAACAACGTCTCCCCGCAAACAAGCCAACAATAGCCACAGAAATCATTAAAGAGGTGTGTTATGCAAGCAAAGGAAATTTCCAAGAGTGTAGCAGATATCGAGAGCGAAGCTGAAAAGATACTAGAGGAAGCTAAAACAAAGGCTAACGATATCCTCCTTAAATCCAGGGAGGAGGCACAGGAAATTCTCTCCTCCGAGTTACCAAAGGATGAAACCAAAGCTAAGTGCCAGGAAATTATACAGAGCGCTAAAACAGAAGCTGATAGGAAGATCAAGGACGCTAATAAAGAAGCTTCCCAGCTTGAAATCAGTGCAGTAAAGAAAGTAGCAGCAGTTGAGGAGCGTATAGTAAACATTGTCACCGGAGCAAAATCCGCATGATGCCACTGATACTCAATACACCTGACCCTATGGTCAAATTGAGGGTAATGACCACCAGGGACCGCTCCGATGAAACCCTGAAAACCCTGCATAGAGCTGGTGTGCTTCACGTTGAGGAAAGTGAGGAGCTAAAAGCTGTAGACAGGGAAGCTATCGAGAGTGAAAGAGGACAGGTTGCTGAACTATTAACCGCCATTAAAGATGTATTGGATTACATGCCAGAAGGAGAGAGAATCACCCTGGAGGAGGATGTCGAAGTTATTTACACCAGACCCTTTAGCGAAACCTCAAGCGAAGTAAGGTTACTATGCACCAAGCTCAGCAACATGCACCAGCGAATAGTTAAACTCAAACAGGAATCTGAGGAGCTACTACAATTAAAAAGATATTTAGAACCACTGTGCCAGCAAACAGATTTCAAGCTAAGAGATTTGAATTTCACCGGAAACTACCTCTTCTCCAGAGTTTTTATTCTCCCGGAAGATGCAGACCAAAACACCTATAACAGGCTTAAGAACTACCTGTTCGGGAGTAGAGTAGCCGCAACAGAAAATGAAAATGTCCTGCACCTAATTGCCAGGGTTGAAGACCGAAAATTAATAGAATCCATTATCAAAGAAGGTGGGGGGGGAATTCTGCAGACACCAGATGAGGATTTAAATCTGAGGGAGTTTGTAAAAGCGGCTGAGGATAGAATTAGCAGCCTCGGCGAGGAACTAACAAAACTCCATGGGGAAATCGAGGATAAAACCAGGGAGAACCTGGAAAAACTGGCCCTTTTCAGGGAAGCTCTGATAGCAGAAAATGAAAGGTTATCAGTATTAGAAAAGGCTTGTGAAGCTAAGTACGTAACACTTGTCGAGGGATGGATTCCAGAGAGCAGTATTGAGACCATAACAGCTGAACTGAAACAGGACATCAGCTATGTGTTCCTTGATACCAGGAAGCCAGAAAAAACAGAAGAACCCCCTACCAGGTTGAGGAATTTAACCGCCTTAAAACCATTCCAGATTGTGGTGAATTTATTCGGCACCCCCAAATACAGGGAGTGGGACCCCACTCCCATTATTGGTTACTCCTTTGCCTTTTTCTTCGGTCTCATGTTGGGCGATGTGGTCTATGCTATAGGCATCATATTGCTTGCCAGGTTTGCACTGCGTCGACTTGTCGATGACCCTGAATCCGAGGGCTTCAAGCTATTCCAGAGACTACTTTATACCAGTGCCGGCGTTGCCGTAATTTTTGGGCTGCTCACCGGAACCTACCTGGGGAATTTCTATGAGTTCTTCGGAATCGAAAGCCTGGCACTCTCAGTGGGGATTAAAAACCTGCTAGGAGATTGTATGACCTTCATTGTACTCGCCCTGGCAATAGGTTTTATTCACGTAAATATAGCTCATGTAATAGGACTCATCAAAGGGATAAAGGAAGGAAATAAAGCAATAATACTAAGTAAAGCTGGTCTATTCATCCTGCAACTCGCTGGGATACCATGGATAATACATTTCCTCGGTGCTGATATCGCTCTGCTACCGGCACAAACATATTCCATTTTGTTATACCTCATGCTCTTGGGTATAGTGCTAATCATCGCCTCCTCCTTTATGCAGCAGGGTGCCTTCCTGGGCAGCATTCTCTGGCTATTTGATATAACCGGGATATTGGGAGATGTCATGTCGTATTGTCGGCTGGCAGGCGTAGGGTTAGCCACGTATTACCTTGCCATGGTATTTAATATGATGGCAACCCTGGTAGCTGATATGATGCCCGCTGGCATGTTAGGGCTGATACTTGGCACCATAATAGCAATTTTGATTCTACTTTTTGGACACATGCTGAATTTACTTCTCAGCACTATATCATGCTTCGTGCACTCCCTCAGGCTGTGTTTTGTGGAGTTCCTGTTTAAATTCTACGAGGCGGGCGGCAGAGAGTACAGTCCATTCAGACTGAGAAAGCGTGCATTGGTACCGGTCAAATGAAAAACTTAACAAGATAAAGAAAGGAGGCTTAAAATGCTAATTGATCCGACTTCATTGGCAGCTCTTGGGGGTGCGATAGCACTGGGTGGTGGTTTGCTAGGATCTTCAATAGGTCTGGGCATTGCCGGCTCTGCCGGAGCAGCCACACTTGGTGAGGAACCCGGCCAGCTCAGGAATGTCATAGTGCTGGTATCACTACCAATGACACAGACTTTCTACGGGCTGATAATTATGATACTTATCCTGACAAGGGTGGTACCTAACATTGCAGCCATGCCCGCTGCCGGCGGTGCTGGTTTTTCTGTTCTCGCTTGCGGCATCATCGCGGCCGCTGCTGAATCATTCTCGGCAGCATACCAGGGCGTTGTATGCGCCTCGGGTATTTCTCTGCTGCCCAAGACAAAGGGAAAGATACTGACAAATGCCATGATGCTGGCCGTGTTTGTGGAGTTGCTAGGTGTGCTGGGACTGGTATTCACCATAATGGCACTGAGTATGCTGGGACTTTTCTAAGGGTGCATTAAAAATGGAAAAAATAAGCGAAGCTGTTGTTAGCAAAGTAAGAATTGAGGCTCAGAATATAGTAAGTAAGGCTGAGGAAAAGGCACAGGGGGAAAGAGAGAAAGCCCAAAAGCAGCGAGAAGCAAGACTCCAGGAAGAGAAAAATAAAATGCTGGAAGAAGCCCAGGAAGAAGCTGCCAGAATCATTGCTCATGCCTCTATAGAAGCACGCCAGAAGCTATCGAGCACAAAAAGTGCCATAGTCACCAAAATAACCGATAGGGTAAAGCAAGAGCTGTCTCAATCCTCAAGTAATGAAAGCCACTTTCTGAACTTGATTAGAGAGGTCGTGGATGCAGTTGGCAGGGATAAATGCCGGATTTACGTTTCCCCTAAAGATGTGAGCACCACCCAAAAAATCCTTGAGAGCGATAAAAAACTCGCCGCCAGGATAGTGGAGGTCAAGGAAGATAACTTCACAGGAGGAGTCATAGCCGAAACCCTTGATGGAACACTCCGAATGGATAACACATATGAGGCCAGACTCGAGATGCTACTGCCACAACTATTGCCTGAAATAAATAAGGAGCTTTTCAAAGCAACATAGGAGAGCTTTTGTCCTACGCAAAATATGCCTTTATATCAGCCTACCTGAAAGGTGAAGAACCCAAGGCGGTAACTTCTGAACACATTGACAAGATGCTGAAAGCATCGAGTATTCAGGATGCCCTGGAGGTCATCAGGGATACCGACGTGGGCAGCTACTTCGAAGAGCTAACCGTCAAGAACTTCGATGACCTGGACGAACATCTGTGGAAATATTTTGTGCAGCGGGTAAACTACGTAGAATCATTCAAGTTTCTACCGCGAGACGTACTGAAGCTATCGAGAGCATACATGGTAAAGTACGATGTCCTCAACATTAAAGCCTCTCTACAGAGTATTTCTACCGGTAAGAAGAGCTATATGATACCGGCAGGAGCTATCTGTGACAATGGATTATTGGACGAACTCTCAGCCGTTAAAAATCTGGACGGCATTATCGAGTTACTTTGCTACTGCCAGATGGGGGGATATATACCTGCAGTAGAAGGATATGAGCCGACGGGAGGGATGAAGTCCAAACTCCTGGTCGAAGCCAGATTGGATAGCGAATACTACAAAAGCATGTTAAAGATGGCAAGGGGCATAAAAGACGGCGCTGTCCTGTCAAAAGCCATCGGGCTATTAATTGACCTGACAAACCTGCAGATCATCTCACGGGCTATAATTGCAGGCATCGGAACAGATGCCTTTGAATGTACCATCCCCGCAGGCTATATGGTTACGGAGAAAGATATCCAGGACTTATTATCCTTCAAACTCACTGATATGCCCCATAGACTGGAAAATCCCCAATACAAGCATTTAGCTGAGGAAATATTGATCAGTTACGATAAGACCAGCAATATCACCGCCGTAGAGGAAACTATCGATAAGTATAAGTTCAGGTTGCTTAAGGAAATATTATCACCAAGGATATTATCGCCATTGGTGATGGCCTGGTATCTGGTACTTAAAGAATTTGAAATACGAAACCTGAGATTGATTCTGAAAACGATAGCCGACGGCATTCCCACAGAAGAAATAAAGGAGTACTTAGTACTGTGAGCATGGCACAAGCCAAACTCTTAAGTATTGCTGCTATAGGAGATGAAGAGCTGGTTAGCGGGCTGAGGCTGGCTGGTATCAGTAAATACTATGTGATAAAGGACAACCATGATGTCCGCGAAGAAGTGAGAAAAGCTCTGGGCGAGCTAATGAATGAACCCAGTGTAGGTATAATAGTTATACCGGAGAATTATGCAGAATATGTTGAGGACATGCTAAGGCATTTTAGGGAAGGTAAAAGAATAACCCCTGTAATCATCGAGGTCCCGCCAAAGTCTGGCTCGAAATATAAGGACGTTGTCGGATATTACAAGACATTTATCAAAGCATCTATAGGGTTTGATGTTGAAATCTAACTTGAGTTAAGGAGGTAGTAAACCATGGGTAAGATATGGAGAGTTTCAGGTCCTCTGGTAATAGCGGACGATATGAAAGGTTCCCAGGTTTATGAAATTGTTGAGATAGGAGAAGAAGGAATCGTAGGAGAAATTATAGGCCTGGAGGGAAATAAAGCCATAATCCAGGCACATGAGGATACCCTGGGATTAAAAACTGGCGAAGCGGTGAGAGGAACGGGGAGAATCCTGAGTGTTGAGCTAGGTCCAGGACTTGTAGGGTCTATTTATGATGGCCTCCAAAAATCTTTACTTACACTGGTTGCAGATACTGGCTCGTTTATTAAACGTGGTGCTAAGGCATCTGCACTGCCTCGCGATAAGAAATGGCAATTCAGCCCTACAGTAAAAGTTGGAGACGCTGTTAGCGAAGGAGACATAATAGGCATAGTCCCCGAGACCAAGCTCCTGGAGCATAAAATAATGGTACCGGCAGGAACCAGGGGGAAAATTAAAGAAATTCATAAGGGTGACTATACTGTTGAGGAACCTGTGGCCTGGGTAGAATATAATGGAGATGTGAAAGAGCTAAAGCTAATGCAGGAATGGCCAGTGAGAAAGCCCAGGCCCTATAAACAAAGGCTCGACCCTTCAGGACTGCTCACTACCGGCATGCGAATCCTGGATTACATGTTCCCCCTGGCTCTTGGCGGAAAAGCTGCAATACCGGGAGGCTTCGGCACAGGAAAAACCGTTGCCCAGCAGCAGCTTGTCAGATGGGCTCAAACACAACTGAACATCTACGTCGGCTGTGGTGAAAGGGGAAATGAAATGGCCGATGTGCTTTATAGCTTCAGAAAACTCAAGGACCCTAACACGGGAAGACTATTGCAGGAAAAAGAAATATTCATAGCCAACACTTCTAACATGCCCGTCGTGGCTCGGGAAGCAAGCATCTTTGTCGGGGTTACCATGGGAGAATACTTCAGAGATATGGGATACGATATCCTGTTAGTTGCTGATTCAACATCAAGGTGGGCTGAAGCCATGAGGGAGATGGGAGGCAGACTTGAGGAAATGCCAGGTGAGGAGGGATTCCCTTCATATATGGGCTCCCGGCTCTCCTCCTTTTATGAAAGAGCGGGTATGGTTAACTGCCTGGGCAGTCCCCAGAGGAAAGGCTCGCTAACCATAACCGGTGCCGTAAGTCCTCCCGGTGCCGACTTCAGTGAGCCAGTAACACAGAGTACCATTAGAATAGTAGATGCCCTGTTTGCATTGGATGTTTCCCTGGCAAACAAGAGGCATTTCCCTGCCATAAGCTGGCTCACCAGCTACAGCCTATATGTAGATGCAGTAATGGGCTGGTGGAATAAAATCGATCCGGGATGGGAGAATACCAGAGCAACTGCTTTAAAAATACTACAACAGGAAGCTGAGCTGGAGGAAATCGTAAGGCTTGTAGGTCCCGAAGCTTTGCCCGAAGGGGATAAACTACTCCTGCTCGTCGCTAAAATGATACGTGAGGACTTTCTACAGCAGAGCGCCTATCACGAGGTTGATACCTACTGTGCACCGGCAAAAGCCGGTCTGATGCTTAAAACAATAATAAGGTTTTATGAACTGTCCCAGGAGATATTAAATTCAGGGGCAGGCATTGAGGTTATCCGATCATCTCCCATGGTGTATAGAATATCAAGAATGAAAGACATCCCCAATGATACATTTGAACAGCAAATCAAGGAGCTATGGGCAGAAATGGGAAAAAGCCTGGTAGCTAATAAAGGAGGCGTTTCATGAATATCTCTTCGCTCTACATCAAAGAAGGAAGAGCAATTAATAGAGCCAAGGGCTCCCTGCTCATAGCTGAAAGCATCCCCGATATTAAATTCAACGAAATAGTTGATGTTCAACTCAGCAGTGGTGAGATAAAAAGTGGTCAGGCAATAGATATCAGCGAGGAAGCGACCGTAGTCCAGGTATTTGGTGGAGTCAGTGAAGTAGACCTCATTGGAAGTAAAATAAGGTGCAAGGGTGAGACTTTAAAGCTGCCAGTGTCCCCTGACATTTTAGGCAGAATCTTCAATGGAATGGGAGAACCTATAGATGGAGTCCCTCCAATAATTCCAGATAGCTACCTGGATATTAATGGGCAGCCTATAAACCCCGCTTCTCGCCAGCCACCAGCCGAGTTTATTGAAACAGGCTTATCGGCAATAGATGGCTTGAATGCCCTGGTTAGAGGACAGAAACTGCCAATATTCAGTGCTTCAGGGTTGCCTCACAATAAAATTGCGGCTCAAATAATCAGGCAGGCCACAGTTAAGGGTAAAAAAGAGGAGAAATTCGCCCTGGTATTCGGTGCAATTGGTATCAGTTATGATGATGCCTCCTTCTTCATTAGAAACCTGGAAAGGACGGGCGCATTAGAAAGAACAGTGGCTTTCATCAACACCGCATCAAATCCTGTTATAGAGCGAATATCAACACCCAGGCTAGCTTTGACCGCCGCCGAGTACCTGGCATGGGAACAAAATATGCACGTACTGGTAATACTTACTGACATGACCAACTATTGCGAGGCTCTTCGTGAACTTTCCTCTATGCGTGAAGAAATACCCTCTAGAAGAGGATATCCAGGATATATGTACACCGACCTTGCCACAATATATGAGAGAGCAGGCAGAATTATGGGAAAGGAAGGCTCAGTAACTATAATGCCCATTCTGACTATGCCTGACGATGACATAACACATCCCATACCAGACCTTACCGGCTATATCACCGAAGGGCAAATTGTACTTTCCCGAAATCTGGAAAGAAAGGGGATATACCCCCCTATTGATGTATTCCTGTCCCTCTCACGAATGATGAAAGAAGGAATCGGGCCAGATAAAACCAGAGAGGACCATAATAATGTCTTCATGCAATCTTACGCCGCTTATGCCGAAGGCTGTTACCTCAGGGAGATATCGACCATCATAGGCGCTGAGGCATTAGGTGAAAGGGATAAGATATATTTAGCGAATGCAGATGAGTTTGAGCACAAATTTATATCCCAGGGTGAGCTTGAGAAAAGAGGAGTAGAAAACACCCTGGACATTGCCTGGAACCTGTTCTCAGCATTGCCCGAGGAAGACCTGAAATTAATTAGCGAGAAATTCATTAAAAAGTATCTACCAAAATACCGTAACAAGACCTGAGCGTAATTTAGAATGCCACAGCAATTAATTAAAGTCAGACCTACCAAAATTGAGCTTGTAAAACTCAAGCGCAGACTCAAATTATCCCAAAGAGTACAAAAAATAGTGAAGGACAGGCTCGCTATATTAACCATGGAGTTCTTGCAGACAGCAAGAGAGTCAGTAGAGGTTAGAAAAAAGCTAATCGACGCCTTTTCCCAAGCCTACAAGGCATTATCGATTGCCTCCGGTTACCATGGATACATAGCTCTGGGAAAGGAATTCGTGGCAACCGAGGCTGATCCAAAGGTCACTGCTGGGGCAACAAACATAGCGGGTGTGAGAATCCCCTCACTTGAGAGGGCAAGCACTGCGAAATCAATGAGAGGGTATAACATGCTCGATACCTCTTCCTGGTTGGATCACGCCAACCAGTTATTTGAAAAATGCCTCGAAGCCACCATAGAATTAGCTGAGCTCCAGAGAAGCCTGGAACTAATGGGGATGGAGATAAACAGGACCAAGAGGATAACCAACGCTCTGGAATATATGATAATCCCCGGACTTCAAGCGACCATAAAATACTTAAACATGAAATTTGAGGAAAGAGATAGGGAAGAGAAATCTCGACTAAAACGAGTAAAGGTGCTGGTTGGACAAAGATAAATGCCTGATAATTTACCTTATGAAAAGATACTTGAGCAGTGTTTGAAAGGTGAACTGCGAGTAGTAAACGCTGGATTACCCCGAAGTCAAAAACCACTGTCCGACCTGCTACATGAAGAGTACCCACACATAGCATGCAACGACGGCAACACCCATTTCTTCAAGAAGAGAGAGATTGAGTATCTTGCCAGCATATTAAATCCCGATGAGAAAAAAGAATTATTACTGCCTATGCTCATAGAAGTGGGACAAAATCAAGCCGAGACAACCATATTATGTCAAACAGGCGTGGTACAGAAGATCATAACAGGAATCCTTAACATGCCTGTTACACCAGAGCAAGGAAGAATCACAATATATAAGCCACAGTTAGCCCTGCTGAGAAAAACGTTAAAAACAACAACTCAGTATGTATTTACCTTAAACCCGTTGAACATTGACACATCCCACCCGGGAGTCTAGAACCAAACACCAGATTGTATTATATATCAGGCAGTAACCATATTCTGCTCCAGCAATAAATGATGACACGTGAATTACTCCAGGGATGTGTTATAATAATTACTCGCGTAAATCTGTGGTGTTTCAGCCTTATTCTGCTACAGTAAATACCAGAGATACCACGCCAGCCGATGTTCGACTGATATGGTCCCTGGAGATAAGCTCAAGTTCACGGTAATGCCTAAAGAAGGAGGCAGTGGGAACATAAGCTACCTGGCAGTAAGGGCACCAGAGGCAGGACGCCGGGGAATTATCAATTTCATGGTTAATCGCATCGATAATGCTGACAGCATTCCTTGTTCCCAGCTACTATTAGAATGGTGACACAGAAGCTAGTTCTCGTGGTTCACGTGGAGTCATTTCCTTGCCACATAGCCAGTTGGCCAGTGTCAGTGTGCATGATGCGCTGGTGTAATCGCTATGAGGAAGAACTATATAGATGGAGGTAAAAATGGCTGAAGTTGCTGAAAAAGAAGAGGTTCGAATGCTTGATATCTATATTATGGGTAAACGTTATAAAGTTCCTGAGGGATTTACCATCCAATCGGCATTTGAATATTGTGGCTATCACCTCATTAGAAGTTGCGGCTGTCGTGAAGGATTTTGCGGTGCCTGTGGCACCATCTATAACTTCACCAATGACCCTACCATAAGATATGGCCTTGGTTGTCAGACAATCGTGCAGCAAAATATGGTTATAACACAGATTCCATTCTTCCCCGCTGCTGAGTCCCTCTATAATGTTGAAGATTTGCAACCAAAACAGGGGGAAAACAAGTTGACCGAGCTTTATCCTGATATCCTTACCTGTTTTGGCTGTAACAACTGCACTAAGGCCTGTCCTCAAAATCTGGAGGTAATGGAGTTTATTTCTGATGCCATAAGGGGTGATTATGAAAAAGTGTCTGAAAAATCCTTCGATTGTGTACTGTGTGGCTTATGTGCTGCCAGGTGTCCACAAGGGCTACAGCCATATAACATAGCTTTGGTAGCACGAAGATTGCGGGGTGCTCACCTTGCTCCCAAATCTCAACATAACCTGGACAGGGTAAAAGAAATAGAGGAGGGAAAATTTGACGCTGATATGGAGAAGCTAAAGAAGATGTTTACGGATGAGTTGCGTGAGTTATATGCTAAGCGTGACATCGAGCCTGCCCAATGAAAACAATATTGCGGTGCGAGGTCTAGCCTTGTGCCACAAAGGAGGTAGTTAATATGCCATATCCTGCTTCCATGGAAGAGAGCAAAAGGAAAGTTGAGAAAACCAGGCAAAAGCGATTAGAAAAGGGGCCAGCGGATCGCATTCCTGCGGAGGAAAGAGATGCTTTGGTGTCCAGGTTCCATCCCGACTTCATAAAGGAGCAGTTTCGTGAGCTAAGAATAGGGCCGAATAAAGGTGAAAGTGCACCTCTGGAAATAGCCGATTCGTTGGAAGGGAATAGCCGTATCGACCCTGAGAGAATTGACCTTGATAAGATTGACCATGATGTGGATGTTTTGGTAATCGGTTGTGGTGGGGCTGGAGGAGCAGCAGCTCTTTTGGCTGAGGAAAATGGCGCTAGTGTTCTAATATCGTCAAAGCTACGTCTGGGGGATGCCAACACTATAGGAGCACAAGCGGGAACACAGGCGTGCGATAGGCCCAATGACTCACCTGCTATTCATTACCTGGATACAATGGGGGGAGGTCACTATGTTAATGTGCCTGAACTCGTGGAAGCCCTGGTGAAAGACTCCCCTGATGTGATTAAATGGCTGGAGGAACTGGGCGTTAACTGGGATAAGGAATCGACCAACTCATACCATGAGCTATTGGGAGGCGGTGGTTCTAGAAGACGAACGCATTCGTGTCGAGATTATACTGGCCTTGAGGAGATGAGAGTTATACGCGATGAGATAAGGCAGAGAAATTGGCATGGAAGGAAGATGGATTGGTTGGAATTCGAGCCAGCCGTAGAGTTGTTAATGGATGATAAAGGACAGGTGGCTGGAGCAATACTAATGAACCTGGAAACCAAACAGATGACTATGGTGCGAGCCAAAGCGGTGGTCATAGCCACCGGCGGCATGGGGCGCACGCATATCCAGGGTTTCCCTACAACCAATCACTACGGGGCTACTGCTGATGGTTTAGTGCTGGCTTACCGGGTAGGCTGTCCTCTGGTTCATATAGACACCATGCAATATCACCCTACAGGTGCAGCCTTTCCCCTACAGATTTTGGGATTCCTGGTCACAGAAAAGGTGAGGACTTTGGGCGCAGAACTCGTCAACTGTGATGGGGAGCAGTTCATTCACCCCCTGGAGGCGAGGGATACGGAATCATCAGCCGAGATCCGAGAATGCAAGAAGTTTGGCAAAGGGGTAACCACCCCAACCGGTGAGGTCGGCGTGTGGCTGGATTCACCAATGATTGATATTAAACGAGGCGAAGGAACTATCCTGAAACAACTACCAGCCATGGTTCGCCAGTTTAGCCATTTTGATATCGATATAACCAAGGTTCCAATATTGGTCTATCCTACATTGCATTACCAAAACGGCGGTATTGTAATCAAGGCTGACGCCTCTACTCCTGTGCCAGGGTTATTTGCTGCGGGTGAGGTTGAGGGTGGAGTACATGGAAGGAATAGGCTTATTGGCAATTCTACATTGGATATATTTGTCTTTGGCAGAAGGGCAGGCAGGGCAGCAGCTAAATGGTCTAAAGAGGTAAAATTAGGTAAGCTCAATTTAGACCACGTCCGCAAATGGCAGCGTGAGATTAAGGAAGCGAGTCTGGAAGGTATGCCTGTTTCTCCTATGCTCTTGCCCAATTATACACGTAAGGACCGAGATGTGCCTGGCTTTCAGCCATGTGGTCAGATAAGTCCTTATACACCTTTTGGCGATAGAGCTGTGCGCTGGATTTAACAGGAGGGTACTATGCCACTACGTGAGCAAACAGATGTTAAGGAAATTGAAGCCATCTTAAATAAAATCTTGAATACTAATAGCCCACCTGTAGCCAGATGCCGCCTCCTTTCCAGCGGGTTTAATCCCGGCCATGCCCTGAATATAATAGAAGGCATCGGCGGGCATAAAGAGTGTATAGGGTGTGGCAACTGCATAGATATCTGCCCCTTTCTATTGCGTGAACCCTCTCGCCGTCAAAAGACGGAACAACGTACTTCCATGGCACTGGAAATTATAGTTGGCGCCGACTGCGACCAATGTGATGCTTGTGTTTTAGCTTGTCCCCAGGTAGATACCACGATTAAGAACTATGTTGTCAATCGTCGTATGATAGAAGTGATGTCTCGAATGGAGCAGCGAATAGGGGATGAAGACGAGCCTGATTTAGATTTGTTTGTGGAGGAAGCTGTAGCCTAGTCTTCGT
>CAZCKW010000002.1:0-7649 GCA_964499375.1 uncultured Dehalococcoidales bacterium | reverse complement strand
CTCTGGGCAATTGCATAGTTGAGGAGGAGCTTGCTCAGACAATCGTGCCATTCGATTTTGGTGATGTTACTCCTCTTCTTTTCGACTGCATTGAGGAACAGAGAGAAAAATACCTCTCTCCAGTATTTAACCGCCAGAGATGCGCTTACCTGGCATTGATGGAACCGGATAAAGAAGCATCTGAAGTTGAGAGAATGGATCTAACAGCTAAGAAGGATGATGGTCACTACATTCTTAATGGTAAAAAGGTTTCCCTGTCGCGCTCGGGAGAGGACTATTTCGCTGTAGTTTTCGCCGTTACCGACCCTGCGAGAGAGCCCAGGGAGGGAGTGACCTGCTTCTTAGTGGATAAAGATACCCCTGGATTTTTAGTGAGCGGAGGGATAGAGAAGACGGGATGGACGGCTCAAGTGAGAGAACCTATTTCCCTCATTTTTGACCATTGCCAGGTGCCTGGGGAAAATATATTGGGTGGAGAGGGAAAAGCCTTCTACCTTGGGAGAAAGTGGCTTCCCTTAAGACGACTTGTAAGAGCTGCCAGGTGCGTGGGAGCAGCCCAGCGCATTCTTGATGAAGCAACCATACAAGCCCAAAGCTGGCAGTCGTTTGGACAATTCATTTCTGGACGACCCAGTATACAGGCATCGCTAGCTGACATAGCCACGAACATTCATGCTGCCAGGCTCATGGTTTACGAAGCTGCATGGAAGGCAGACCAGGGAAAATCAATACGCCGTGAAGCGGCTATGGTGAAACTATTCGCCACGCAAATGATTCACTTCGTTATAGATAACGTAGCTCATATTTATAATGCTCCAGCGTACGTAGCGGGGCTACCTATGGAAAGATTTTGCCTTAATGCCATCGCGATGAGTACTACCAATTTCGCCTTGCAACTACAGAGGAATATCATCGCCAGGGACATACTAAAGGGGTTAAAGGTTTAAGCACCAGGGGATAATTAGCTATAAGTGATATTTATAGCGTCAACCTTTATAATAAGGGTAAAGCCAACTATCAAGTCAAGGATTAAACTTTTAACTCTCTAGGACTCAATATTTAGAAACGATATGAAGATTCATGAGTATCAGGCCAAGACACTTTTTACGCAATATGGTATTCCTATTCCTAGAGGAAGAGTAGCTCATAATTCCGCTGAAGCTATGGAAATAGCCAGTGAACTCAAAGGTAGGGTAATACTCAAAGATCAGGTTTATGCTGGAGGCAGGGGTAGAGCGGGTGGTATAAGGGCGGCTGAGTCTCCAGAAGAGGCGGAAAGGATAGCCAATGAGATGATTGGAACTAGATTGGTAACCCCTCAAACTGATTTAGAAGGAGTGCCGGTAAGTAAGGTACTGGTAGAAGAGGTTATAGAAACAGAACACGAGTTTTACCTCAGCATAATCATCGACGGATTAAAGCAGTTACCACTCATGATGGCGAGCGAAGCTGGCGGCATGGAAATTGAGGAGGTGGCTCAAACAACCCCGGAAAAGATATTTAAGGTCCTTATTGACCCCGCTGTTGGTTTTCGGCCTTATCAAGGTCGTAAGATCGCTTATGGTATAGGATTAGTTGGTAATCAACTTAAAGAAGCTATACAAATAATGGCGAGCCTTTATGAACTCTTTGTGAGCAAAGACTGCTCCCTGGCTGAGATCAATCCTTTAGCCCTTACCATCGACGATAGACTTGTCGCCATAGACGCCAAACTTAACTTCGAAGATAATGCTCTTTTCCGACATAAAGACATTCAAGCGCTCCAGGATAAAGAGCAAGAAGACCCCTTGGAAATTCAAGCGCATGAATGGGGAATAAATAATTATATTAAGCTGGATGGTAATATTGGCTGTATAGTCAATGGTGCTGGTCTAGCCATGGCGACCAACGACCTCATTCAACACTGCGGTGGTAGAGCAGCAAATTTCCTCGATGTTGGTACAGTTAATAACACAGATCGTATAGTGAACTCCTTTAAGATGTTTGTTACTGACCCCAGGGTAGAGGTAGTCCTGGTGAATATCTTTGGCGGTATGGCCAGGGTAGATATTATTGCTCGAGGGATAGTCGAAGCCTATCAGCAAATGGACATTCGCTTCCCCCTGGTAATTAGGCTGGCAGGAACAAATGTAGAGGAAGGTAAAAGAATTCTAACCCAGTCCGGAATAAGCTTCATTGATGCAAAGGATTTTTATGATTCTGTGTATAAAGCAGTGGAAACCGCCAGAAGGATAGCCTAAAATGAGCATACTCATTGATGAAAACACGAGGCTCCTGGTTCAAGGAATTACAGGGAGTGAGGGTAGTTTCCACACTCAACGTTGTATGGAATATGGCACCAGGGTAGTCGCTGGAGTTACGCCAGGGAAGGGAGGCACTAAACATTTAGGAGTGCCGGTTTTTAATTTCGTGGAGGAAGCCATGACTGCTACCGGGGCTAATGCCAGCGTCATATTTGTACCACCGGCAGGCGCCGCGGATGCTATCCTGGAGGCAATTGATGCTGGTATCCCTTTGATTGTGTGCATCACTGAAGGCATACCCGCCATGGATATGGTAAAGGTAAATAGCTTCCTCAAAGGGAAATCCACACGGCTCATTGGACCTAACTGCCCTGGAATCATTTCCCCAGGCAAATGCAAGGTTGGGCTTATGGCTGGTGAAATTCATCTACCCGGCAATGTGGGCGTGATCTCCCGAAGCGGCACACTGACTTATGAAGTTGTAGCCCAGCTCACCAGCCTGGGTATTGGTCAGTCTACCTGCGTAGGAATCGGAGGTGATGCCTTACCCGGTAGCACCTGCGTTGATATTTTAAGATTATTCAAAGAGGATAGTGATACCAAAGCCATAGCCCTCATCTGCGAGATAGGTGGCATTCTTGAGCAAGAGGCAGCCAAATTTATGAAAAAAAATGAAATGACCAAACCAGTAGCCGCTTTTGTTGCCGGTAATACAGCACCAGCGGGGAAGAGAATGGGGCACGCTGGAGCGATTATCATGGGCTCTGCTGGTAAAGCTTCAGAGAAGCAGAATGCCCTGGCCGCTGCTGGAGTTAAAATTGCTCCAAACCCAGCCGAACTCGGTTTAACCGTTAAAAAAATGCTTGAGCAACAATCGTAGATGGCAGGTATTCTATCAGTATAGGGTCACGCCATCGCCTCGGCAACAAGCTCTGAGATATCTTTAACCTGAATTGACTCTTCCTTGCCCATGGTGAGCACGCTATCTCTGTAGTTGAGGAAGCAGTAAGGGCAAGCTACAGCTATCACATCCACCCCTTTCTCAACCGCTTGCTCCACCCTTATATTGGAAAACCTTTCTTCTTTCACAGTATCCATCCAAATTCTGCCACCACCACCCCCACAACAAAGAGCATTCTCGCGAGAGTCAGGAAATTCTATTAGTTCCAAGCCCGGAATGCTTTGTAATACCTTCCTCGGCTCATCATATACGCCATTATGCCGCCCCAAATAGCAGGGATCGGAGTAGATTACCTTTTTGTTTAGCTCTTTAGAAAACTTCAATTTCCCCTGGTCGATAAGCTGAGCCAGGTATTGAGCGATATGAATCACCTGGAATTCACCTCCAAGTTCAGGATATTCATTTTTAAAAGTGTGGAAGCAATGCGGGGAGGAAACCACCACGGTCTTAACACCATTACTGCTGAAGGTATTAATATTGCTGTGAGCCAGGCTTTGAAATGTATCTTCATATCCGGCTTTTCTGACCGCTTCGCCGCAGCATTTTTCCTCACTGCCGAGAATGCCAAAATAAATTCCTAGTTTGTTCAAAATGGTGGCAGTGGCTTGAGCCACTTTTTTAACATCAGGATCATAGGCAGGAATACAACCTGGGAAGTAAAGTATGTCGGTACCCGGTGTGAATTTCTTCACCCCCAAATCCTTAGCCCAATCTGCTCGCTTTTCCGGCTCTTCACCGAGTGGATTACCCACGCCAGCGATACTCTTAGCTGATATACGGAGGGGCTCAGGCACAACCCCAATACCCAAACTAATCACAGCCCGGCGCACAGCCATCATAACATCAATCAGGTCTACACCACGAGGGCAGTTCTGAACACAAGCTCCACAGGCAGCACAAACCCAGGCCTGTTCGCTCCCAAAATCGGTCACACCAAGCTGAGCCTCATGCATAATGCGGCGGGGGTTAAAACTTCTAACCAAATTCCAGGGACAGATAGCAGTACAAACACCACAACTGTAGCACAAACTGAGAGAATCACCACCAGCCTCAACTATCACATCTGTGGCTTCCCTGTAAGGCGTTAACGTCTCCATTTCACTAATACCTCAACTTTGTAAAAACTGCTACAATATAACACAAATTTATCCAGAAAATAAGCTTCGCCAAGTTACTAGGCACTTGCATTTCTGAAAAACATCTTATAACATAACGCAGACTTAGATATTTCCATACACTAATAGTTGAAAATCAATGCCTGCTGAAAAAGGAGCTTAACATCTTTCATGCTCATATCTGCCAGGTTTTTGCTGAGCAGGTGGGTTTTAGAGAGGCATTCCATTAAAAGCCAGCAATTCTTTACCGTTGAGGGAGAAGGTAAAATCAAGGATATTGTTGCCCTTATTGATGTGGCAGAGAAGGGGAAATGCGTCCTGGCTGTGAAATGGACAGACATTTCCCCTTAAATTTAAATTACTGCAAGGGAGGTTTAATAAAATGGCAGAAAAACTTTCTATGACGGTGATGACGGGTAGTATCGATAGACTAACAGGAATGGCTATTCTTGCCGGTGGTGCCGCGGGGATGGATGTAGAGGTAGAAATATTCCTGCAACTCTGGGGCGTTTATGCTTTTAAGAAGGATGTCATCAAAGAGAACATGCATTTAAGTGAGTTCAAAGAGAAAGGCGAACAGCTTGTAAAAAGAATTCAGGAACTCAATTTACCGATGTGGTTTGATACTCTTAAGGAGGCCAGGGAGTCAGGAAAGGTGAGTATATACGCATGCTCAACTGCCTCCAGAATCTGGGATGTTAACAAGGAAGACCTTGAAATGGTTGACGACATCATCGGAGCAGGAGAATGGGTGTTAAAATCAAAAGATGCTGCAATAACTTTATTCATATAAAGACGAGAGGAGGTTTAACGAAATGACCGAACTCAGCTTGGAAGAACTCCGGAACCTTAAGGCTGATAAGGTGGTAGATGCCAGGGGAATGGCCTGCCCGGGCCCCCTGCTTGCTGTAAAAAAAGCAATTGTGGAGGTTCCTGCTGAAGGGATACTGGAAGTCCTTTCCTCTGACGCTGGAACCCGCAGGGACATCCCTCTGTGGGCAAAGAAGATGAGCCATGAGTACCTGGGGGACGTTGAGGATGCGGGCTACTGGAGGATCTTTGTAAAGACGGCAAAATGACTGATGCGAAAAGGGCTGGAGGTGAGGATTTTCGCCCGAAGATTCTCGTCTTTTCCAGCGACAACATCTCAGACCCAGGGATAGACCTTGCTGGGAGCTCCCATATGCATTATCCCCCTACAGTTATGGTAATAAGTACTCCCTGCTCTAGCGGAATTAAACCTGAATGGATATTCTATGCTATAGAGAAGGGCTTTAGTGGTGTTTTCATTGCGGCAGATGGGATGGAATGCGCCTATCTTCCCGACTGTACCGATAGAACTGCAAAAATAGTAGCAGATGCCCAGGAGCTTCTCAAGAGAGAGGGTTATAAGCCCCAGCGGGTTAAAATGGCAGCCATCTGCTCTGTTTGTGCGGCGCCCTTTGCAAACTATATGAAAGATTTTTACGAGACCTTGAAAAAACTTGGTCCGGTGAAGAAGGGAGGATGACAGTGGATTACGATGTCCTTGTAGTAGGAGCAGGGATCGCAGGAGAGGAAGCTTCCCTCAATTTGGCCGAGATGGGCTATAAAGTACTGCTTGTTGAGAAGGGGCCAAGCATCGGGGGTAAGATGGTTCTCCTGAGCAAGACCTTCCCAACCCTTGATTGTGCCAGCTGTATTTCAACCCCAAAGATGGCAGCAACTTACCATCATCCTAATATCACCCTCATAACCTACGCAGAGGTTACAGAAGCCGTACGAAAAGAGGACGGTTCTTTCAAGGTAAGATTACTCCAGAAGCCACGATATATTAATGAATCTGCATGTACTGGCTGTCAACAATGCGAGATAAACTGTCCTGTTATGATTCCAGATGAATTCAATTTTGGACTGACAGTTAGAAAGGCGGCTTATATCCCCTTCTCAACTGCGATTCCTCAGAAAGCTGTCATTGATATTGATAACTGCATAATTTGCGGTGCCTGCGAAAAGGTTTGCCCTGCTGGCTGTATTGATTTCACCCAGACACCTCAGGAAATTGAATATACCGTCGGGTCAGTTATCCTTTCTACCGGCTTCGAACTGTTCGACGCTGAACGAAAGGTTCAGTATGGCTATAAAAGATACAAAAATGTCATTACCGCAATGCAAATGGAGAGACTGCTTGCTCCCACACGACCTTACAACACAGTGCTCAGACCCTCGGATGGCAAGGTACCGGATAATATAGCTTTTATCCTCTGCACCGGTTCAAGAGATAATACGGTAGAAAATCCAGCATGCTCCAGGGTATGCTGCATGTATTCCTTTAAACATACGCAGCTCCTTATGGGAATTATTCCCCTGGCTGACATTACACTTTATTACATGGATATCAGGGCCTTTGGAAAGGGATACGAGGAATTTTTCCAACAGACAAAAGCAATGGGGGCATTCCTGGTAAAGGGAAGGATTGCCAGGATAGAGGAAAATGAAATTGGGAACTTAATTCTTCACTATGAGGACATTGATAACGAAGGGGTAAAAAAACAGGCGGAGCATGACCTTGTTGTTCTTTCTATCGGCTTACTCCCGAATACTGAAATAACGGGGGCTTTCAAGAAAGACAAGCTTCTTCTAGACGATTTCCATTTCATCAAGGAGGTAGACGAGGATATGCATCCTGGCAAAACCAGCATAGAAGGAGTATTTATCGCAGGAACTAGCTCCGGCCCCATGGATATTCCCGACACAATCCTGCACGCAGCGGCAGCCGCAACTCATTCCGCAGCTCATGTAGAGAAAATAAAGAGAGGAAGATGATGAGCGAAAGAAGGATAGGTGTCTATGTATGTCACTGCGGAGGGAATATATCTGATTATGTGGATGTTGAACAGGTAACAGAAGCAGCAAGTAAGGAAGAAGGAGTCGTTGTTGCCAAGACAACTATGTTTGCCTGTTCAGATTCAGCCCAGCAAGAAATGATAGAGGATATAAATGAGAAGAAGCTAGATGGCATGGTAGTTGCCTCGTGCTCTCCGAAACTCCACCTTTACACATTCAGGGGAGTTGCCCAAAGGGCAGGGATGAACCCATATCAATATACTCAAGTAAACTTAAGAGAGCAAGACTCATGGACACACACAGATGACCCCGAGGGGGCAACCGAGAAGGGAATAAAGCTCGTAATTGCCGGGATAAGGAAGACGAAACTCAGCACGCCCCTCCATCCAATAAGAATTGAGACCATAAAAAAGGTCCTTGTCATAGGGGCTGGCATAGCAGGGCTTCGAGCTGCAATTTCCCTTGCAGACCTCGGTATACATTCGTTTCTCATAGAAAAGGAGG
>CAZCKW010000001.1:0-27670 GCA_964499375.1 uncultured Dehalococcoidales bacterium | reverse complement strand
CGTACTGTTCGGGCTTGTGGCGAAACAGTAGCGATAGTGGCACAACTATGGCCAGCATGCCGAAGGCTAGCGTATTTATCGCCGTTCTCCACCCGTGCGTGTCTATTAAGTTAACGATTACCGGGACTAGTAAGCCACCAAAACCGAAACCTGAAGCAACAATACCACTTACTGTTCCTACTCTCTTTCGAAACCAGTTAGCCACTGCTGTCATCAGTACTGTGCTGGTGCAGGTACCCAGGCCTATAGCTATCAAGGCGAAGGCTCCGTAGAACATACCAATGGAGGTCGTATGGCTGAGAAGTATCAACCCCAGGCAGATAATTATCGCCCCACCGAATATCAGCCTCCTCGGTCCCCAGCGGTCTACAAGCCTCCCGGTTATAGGTGCGAGAAAGCTCATCTCCAGGCCGCGTAGCGAAGCCGCAAGTGAAATTTGGGTATAACTCCAGCCGAACTCGTTCGCTATAGGCTCAAAAATGGCCGTAAACCCATAGAAGGTAACCCCTCCCGCATATAGCGCAATCACTAAAGACGCCGCAACAATCCACCACCCGTAGAATATTTTAGTAGGTTTCCAACTCAGAAGCATCGCTTAATATACTACACACCAATAATTAATATACTACACACCAATAAATGGAAGGAATTGAGTCCCTTGTGGGAAAGGCTTTCTTAAACGGTAACCTGCCGACTTAATACTCAATACTAGCATTGTATGTATAAGACGCACAAGATTCACCTGGGAAAAGGTGAAATAGAAAGACTTGCTGCTGTATAATGGGTTTCGAAAAGGATTAAATAATACTCGAAGATATTGTTTAAGCTTAAGGAGAAGGTTATGAGTGACAGGGTTGCAATTTTTATAGACGGAAGCAATTTATATCATGCTCTACATAGTAACTTCAAACGACACGATCTTAACTTTGCAGAGTTTGCCAGTAAGCTCACTGGTTCGAGGCAGTTATTCCGAGTATATTATTACAACATCTTACAGGATGCGGCACAGTGGCCTGATGTCTACCGTGAACAGCAGGAGTTTCTTGACACACTTCGTAAAACGCCATATCTGGAGGTTCGATTGGGGGGCACCAAGATGTCGCAGGGTGTTCAGGTTGAAAAAGGAATAGATGTTATGCTGGCTACCGACCTGCTACGTTTTGCCTGGATTAACCTCTATGATGTGGCGGTGTTGGTTAGTGGGGATGCTGATTTCGCTTATGCACTTCAAGCTGTGAAGAATATGGGCAAACATATAGAAGTGGCTTACTTTGAAAGAAATGTATCTAAAGATCTCTTAGATGTGGCGGATAACAGGCATCCGCTGAACCAGAAATTTTTTCAAGGATTGTGGTCGGGTAAACGCCGTTCCAGGCGTCAGAAGCCAATGGTAAAAGAGTAACTCTGGTGGTGATGGACAGGTTTGGAACGCGTGTTGACAGGTGAAGTTCCCCACAGGTCAAACAAACTCAATAGCTCTCTTTTGAATATGCTCAAATTTAGAGGATAAGAGTGGCTCGAGAGTACTATCAAATTCTGGGAGTGCCGAGGAGCGCTTCTGATGATGCAATTAAGAAGGCTTATAGAAAACTGGCTATGCAATATCACCCTGATCGCAACAGGGGGAGATAAAAGTGGGCTAATGAAAAATTCAAAGAGATAAACGAAGCCTACGGAGTCCTCGGTGATCCCCAGAAAAGAAGACAATATGACCAATTTGGCATAGTTGGTAATGTTGGCGATATTTTTGGAAGTCCCTTTACCAGGACAACCTTCGAGGATATGATGAAGGATTTCAGGGGAGCTGGCCTTGGATTTGATTTTCTGGACAACATATTTTCTGGTTTCATGAGGAATAGAGGTTCCTCGTTCTCATTCGGGAATTTTACTCAGCCAGGAGCAGGGATTGATGGATATGAGATATTTGGCCAGACCAGGAAAGTCAAACGCCAGGATATCCGCTACGAACTCACAATTACGTCCAAGGAGGCTTCACAGGGAACAGTAAAGCTACTGAGAAGGAGAGGAATAAGTGTAGAGGTTAAGATTCCTCCAGGGGTGGGGAAAGGCAGTGAGGTCAGACTCAGTGATGCTCGCCAGATAACTGATGGCCAGTCTGGACACATATTGATTCGAATCAGAATAAGGTGACTCTACTATTGACCATTGGGGAGGTGTGTAGCAGCCTGGGAATCAGCGTTTAGTAAATTGTGGTGCCTTGCGAGCCCGCTTGAGACCGTACTTCTTGCGCTCTTTAACCCTGGAATCTCGTGTAAGTAAGCCTTCCTTACGTAGTACGGGCTTAAACAGCTCGTTTTCCCTGACAAGAGCCCTGGCAATACCATATCGAATGGCTTCAGCCTGCCCACTAATACCACCACCTTTGACTTTCACCAAAGTACGAAATTTACCCATGTTGTCACTGACCAGGAAGGGGGATTCAATCGCATGGCGGTTCAAAAGACGGGTGAAGACCTCTGTATAAGGTCTATCATTAACTGTTATCTCTCCATCACCAGGGAAAAGCCTGACCTGCGCTATAGCGCACTTACGTTTGCCCGTTCCATAACTATATTTATCAGCACTCATAGCTTAATTGTCCTTCCTTTCCACAGTCTGGGCATGATGAGGATGCTCATCTTCGGGATAAACTCTAAGTTTCCTGAACATGGCTCTGCCCAAACGATTATGGGGCAGCATCCCTTTAACAGCGAGTTCGATAACACGAGTTGGATGGCTCTTAAATACATCTTTATAAGCTGGGTGTTTCAAACCCCCGGGATATCCAGAGTGTCTGTAGTAAATCTTCTGCTCGGTTTTCCTTCCAGTCACCTTTACTTTAGTAGCGTTAATCACTATAACATAGTCACCAGTATCTATGTGTGGAGCATAGATTGGTTTATGTTTACCTTTAAGCAAGATCGCTACCTGAGTTGCTAGCCTGCCCAAAGTTTTCCCTGACGCATCAATTATATGCCATTCTCGCCTGATATCGCTAGCTTTGGGACTATAAGTTTTCACTGCACTCTCCGATAGGTTTAGAATAATTAACCTTGGTCAGGCACAAGCCGCGAGCTGGAGCTGTAGGCCCGGCCAAACCCAGCTTCTTCGCCTCCATAATATCATGAAATTGCTCAATGTTCATTTTGGTTAGACCCAACCTTATTAAGGGCCCCACCGTATTACGTACTTGATGAGGTAAAAAGGAATTAGCCTCTATACAGAAAATAACAAATTCATCTCTTTTGTCAACTTTAGCTTCATAGGCGTAGCGCACCGTGCTTTTCACGTTATCCAGAGAGGTGGCGAAAGAGATAAAGTCATGCTCCCCCTGCAGGAGCTGACATGCCTTGTTCATAGCCTCGATGTTTAGCATCTTGGGTATAAATAGAGCAAATATTTCACTAAATGGCGATCTAACATCTCTATTCAGAATATAGTAGCGATATTCCCGACTAATAGCATCACGCCTGACATTAAAATCCTTGCTTACCCTGTGAGCTGCTTTGACAGCAATATCTCTGGGTAGGTAGTAATTTAGTGCTTTAACTAATGTTGTCGTATCCAATGTTGGCTCCGCCCAGAAACTCAATACTTGCTCTCTGGCATGTACGCCGGCATCCGTTCTACTAGCTGCCATAACTCTGCTACTTTGTCCATAAAGTTTTTTTATAGCTTTCTCCAATTCAGCTTGAATAGTAGGTAAGCCGACCTGCCACTGAAGTCCGTGATACTGCGTGCCATTGTACTCTATGACTAAAACAAATTTTATGAGGCTCACTACTTAACCAATTCGATTTGAGCCATGGGAGCATTATCACCGTGACGAGGTCCCAGCTTCACCAATCGGGTATAACCCCCACTTCGTTCGGCATACTCTGGGGCAATATTATCGAACAATTTTTTAACTACTTTTTTATCAGTTATAAAAGCTGTAGCTCGTCGTCTTGACGCAAGACTGTTCTCTTTCCCCAGGGTAATCATCTTCTCCACCAGGCTACGGATTTCTTTAGCCTTAGCTTCCGTGGTGGTGAGCTTCTCGTAGGCCAGAAGATCAGTTACCAGATTTCTGTATAGCAACCAGCGGTGACTTGCAGGCCTACCCAGCTTTCGTCCAGCTATACGATGCCTCATTTATCCTTCTTCTTCGTCGTCAAGGTAGCAGGGAAGCCTAGTTTTTTTATCAGTTCCTCCACCTCATTTCGAGACTTCGTTCCAAAGCCAGGTAGCGGTGGCAAGCCTTCTCCGCTCTTCTCTACAAGTTGTCCCAAATTTAAAATACCACCTCTTCTCAGGCTGTTGTAAGCTCGAGTTGATAGCCCTAATTCCTCCAGAGGGGTGTTATACTGTTCGGTAGGAATCAGTAAACCCTCACCGATACTTACTTGCTCAGGTGCCGGGGTTTTGAGTTCCTTGAAGGGAGTAAGTTGGTCAATTAAGATGCTAACACTTTGTTTGATTGCTTCCCTTGGCGAGATAGTACCATCTGTCCAAACTTCTAGAATGAGTCTTTCTGGGCTTTTTCCTTCCCCGGGTCTGATAGGTTCCACCGAGAAATTCGCTTTATGCACTGGGGTAAAGATAGCATCTAGGGGTATTGCTCCCACCGGCGAGCCGTCAGCCGACTTAGCAGGCGAATAACCCCTCCCCAGTTCCACATTAAATTCAACATAAAGTTTGGCTTGGGAAGAATCAAGTGTCGCCAGATACAGCTCCGGATTTGTAATCTGAAAACCTACTGTCTGTTTAATATCGGCTGCGCAAACGCTGCCTTCACCCTCGGCCTCTAGAATTAATTTGCCAGGTCTAGGGGAAAGGGGGCGAAGCCTTAGCTCTTTAACATTCAGTAAAAATTCAATTATGTCCTCTTTGACATAGGGTATGGTTGAGAATTCATGCTGAATCCCTTCAATCTTAACCCAGGTTACCGCAGCACCGGGTAAAGAACTGAGTAGCATGCGGCGTAGTGTATTACCCACGGTAATGCCGAACCCACTCTCCAAGGGCTCAGCAAAAAAACGCCCATAATTGCCAGCGCTTTCAACACAATCTATACTTGGTATAGATAGCTCCAATGGTAAAAGATCCTCCTTCGGATTATCTTGAGTAATATGCAATAACGGATTTGGCATTAAATCTATCCTCAATATCGTCGTAGCCAGGTAGAGCTAAGACAATACCCTTCATTTTCTCTTCATCTAGGCTTAGCCACGCAGGGATAACGTTATTCTTGATTCTCTCAACCAAGCTCTTATAATATTCGGTATCAGTGCTTGTTTCTCGCCACTCGATCATATCTCCCGATTTTATAAAGGAGGAAGGTATGTTCACCTTGCGCCCATTAACCGAGATGTGGCCATGCGAAACTATTTGTCTGGCTTGAGCGCGCGACTCAGCAAAACCCAAGCGGTAGGCTACGTTATCCAAGCGCATTTCCAGCAGTATCATAAGATTATCACTGGTGCTACCTGGGGCTTTCATGGCCTTGGCAAAAATCTTGCGAAATTGCCGCTCCAGAACACCGTAGCTAAAGCGGATTTTTTGTTTTTCTCGCAATTGAAGCCCACGATCGGAAATCCTCTGTCGGCTGGAAAAGCGTCCCTTTTTTGAGCGAGCACTCCTTCTTTCTAAGGGGCACTTGGGACTAGGGCATTTTTCTCCTTTGAGCATCAGCTTCTCGCCAAGATGACGACATAAGCGACAGCTGGGTCCTATATAACGTGCCATTTTATACCCTTCTCCTTCCACGTGGGCGACAACCGTCATGAGGAATAGGGGTCACATCCCTGATGCTGGTAACAGTGAGCCCGGAGGCCTGTAAGGCACGGATAGCTGCCTCGCGACCACTACCAGGACCTTTAATGTAGACTTCTACTTTACGTAAGCCATCATTCATTGCTTGTCGCGCTGCATCTTGAGCAGCTAATTGGGCAGCGTATGGGGTACCCTTTCTGGATCCTTTAAACCTGGCTGCGCCTGAGCTTCCCCATGAAATGGCATTGCCCTCAATGTCGGTGATGGTGATAATAGTATTGTTAAAAGTGGATTGGATATAAGCCCTGCCTTCAACAATCCCTTTGCGTATTTTTTTACCTGTCCTGGTTTTTCTCTTCTTTGGCACTTGTTATATAAAACCTCTTTTACTTTTTGGCTACGCCTCGCCTCTGGCCTCTGCCAGCTACTGTCTTTCTCGCACCCCTCTTAGTGCGAGCATTAGTGCGTGTCCTTTGGCCATGAACTGGCAAGTTCATGCGATGCCTCATCCCTCGTATGCTACCGATGTCGATAAGGCGTTTAATATTAAATTGAACCTCCCTTCGGAGGTCACCTTCCACTTTATACTGTGTGTCAATAACGCTGTGGAGCACGCTAACTTGTTCCTCAGCGAGATCCTTGACCTTGGTATCTGGGTCAATGCCAGTAGTAATTAAAATCTTATTACTTAACGTAGGCCCAATGCCATAAATATATTGCAACGCCACTTTAACTGGCTTATTCTTGGGAAGGTCTATACCAGCGATGCGTGCCATGATTTGTTAACCTTGTCTCTGTTTATGCTTTGGATTCTCACAGATGACTCTAACGACTCCCTTCCTTTTGATAATCTTACACTTATTACAACGGCGCTTAACTGAAGCACTTACTTTCATTTCTAATTACCAGCAATAAAACCCTACTATGATAAACTTTTTTACTCATTCTGTCAAAGGTAGCGCCTATTTAAGCCGATAGGTAACTCTCCCACGGCTTAGATCATAGGGAGAGAGCTCCACTAACACCCTATCCCCAGGCAGAATCTTGATATAATGCTTTCTCATCCTTCCTGAAATGTGAGCCAATACAATATGGCCATTAGCTAGCTCCACCCGAAACATCGTGTTGGGCAAACATACAGTTACTTTACCTTCAACCTCTATCTTTTCTTTTTTGGGCATTTGTTCCTTTAATATTCAAGTAAGTATCTCAGCTTTGTCGTCGGTGATGGCGATGGTATGTTCAAAGTGCGCTGAAAAGCCTCCATCGGTTGTTAGTACCGTCCATCGGTTGGGAGCCAATCTGGTATGCCAGTCACCGGCATTGACCATTGGCTCGATGGCTAAAGTCATTCCCTTGCGGAGCAGGCTCCCTTTTTTAAAGGTGAAGTTGGGGACTTGTGGGTCCTCATGCAAACTTCTTCCTACTCCATGCCCTGTATACTCTCTAACCACAGAGAACCCTCTCGATTCAATATAATCTTGGATAGCAGCCGAAATATCTCCAATATGCGCCTCACAATTAGCCTGAGCAATGCCAGCCTTCAAACTATTTTCGGTAACTTCTATAAGTTCCCTGTTTTCTGGCTTTATCTCTCCCACACCGACAGTTATAGCTGAGTCTGTGTGAAATCCCCTGTAAATAACTCCTGCATCCAAGGAGACAATATCTCCATCCTCTAGTACTCTCTTGCCAGGAATGCCGTGAACTATCTCATCGTTCACAGAGACACACAGATTGGAGGGAAAACCATGATAGTTCTTAAAAGATGGTTTGACTCCTCTCCTCTTTGATTCTTCAACCATTATAATATCCAGCTGCTCAGTTAAAATTCCCGGCTTCACTTGTATTCTTAATTTATCCAGAATAGCTGCTAGAATCCCACCGCATTGCCGCATAATAGCTATCTCTTCAGAGGATTTAATGATGATCACTTATCTTCCAGCCTTAAGTATAGACAGTATTTCTTGCGCTACCTCGGGTATTCCAAGATTGCCATCGATTTCTATTAATTTATTCTGCTTCCGGTAATAATCAAGGATGGGAATAGTGAGTTCATAAAAAACCTTCAAGCGTTCCCTTATCGTATCCTTTTTATCATCAGGACGCTGATATAACTCACCACCACATTTGTCACATTTCCCCTGTATTTTAGGTGGTGAAGCTATTAAGTGATAAGGTGTTTGACAACTGTAGCAAATCCAACGTCCACTGAGGCGATTCACAAGTTCCTCATCCTCCACTTCAATATATATTGCTTTATCTATGCTTTTTCCTTGCTTGGTCAAAGCGTTATCCAAAGCTCGGGCTTGTTTCAAAGTTCGGGGGAAACCGTCAAAAAGGCATCCTGCGTCACAATCAGGCGAACTTACTCTTTCCAGAATCATATTGATTGTTATTTCATCAGGAACCAATTTCCCCTTTTCCATATAGCTTTTGGCCAGGAGTCCTAATTCGGTTTTTTCGGCTAACGCTTTCCGAAATAGGTCACCAGAGGCAACATGGGGTAGAGTCATCTCTTTGCAAATAGTATCTGCCTGGGTTCCTTTCCCTGCACCTGGAGCACCAAGTATGACGATATACATTCTACCTGTTACTCTCACTTCAAGAAACCTTCATAACGGCGCATGGTCAACTGGGCTTCCAGCTGTTTCATGGTATCCAGGGCGACCCCGACGGCGATAAGTAAAGCGGTGCTCTGAATTGTCAGCACTGTAACGCCTGTAAATGCTCGTGCGATGAAGGGTATCATCGCAACTGTAGCTAAGAAGAGTGCACCACCAAAGGTAAGGTGTTTTATAACTCGATTTAGATAATCGGCAGTCGCTTTTCCTGGCCGGACACCGGGAATAAAGCCACCCTGCCGTTGCAAAGTCTCAGGTAACTTCATTTGTTCGAATATCACCATAGTGTAGAAAAAGGTAAAGCCGATTACTAAGGCGAAGTATAATCCCTGGTAAATTAAGCCTGCGGGAGGGGCTGTCTGGGGGTTAAAGAGGTACATGATTTTATCTGCCAGATTAGGATCTGCTGGATTGGCGAAGTAGCTGGCTATTAGACCTGGAAACTGCATTAGGGCAATGGCGAAAATAAGGGGAATCATTCCCGACGTGTTCACCCGCAGTGGAATATAGGTTGAGCCAGACTGTCGGTACATACGACCAGCGCGAAAAGTGCTACGTGCATACTGAACAGGAATACGGCGATGGGCTTCGATGAACATGACTATTAATACCAGGGTAATTAGACCAATAACAATGAAAGTTATAAAACCCAGGGGGTCTTCGTTATAAGCTAGCTGGCCACGTCCAACTGTCTCTGATAAACTGGCTACAATACCACCGAAAATAATTATAGATATTCCATTGCCAATGCCTCGCTCAGTGATCAATTCGCCCATCCAGACCAATAACATAGTACCTGCAATAATCGATATTATGGTGGTGGCAATAATCGGTGTCTCAATGGTCCCAACTATATTTTGACTACGCAACAAGGCAATCTGTGAATAACCTTGTAAAGCTGCTAGTGGCACAGTTGCCATATGAGTAATACGGTTGATTTTACGTTGACCAGCTTCTCCTTCTTGGGCAATAGCCTGAAGTTTGGGAATAACTGGAACCAGTAGCTGCATAATAATAGAGGCAGTTATGTAAGGATAAACACCTAAGGCAGCTACGCTGAAATTCTTCATAGCGCCACCGCTGAAGAGATTGAGCATACCCAAAAGTTGATTCTGTTCGAATGCCTCGCTGAGCTTTTGTAAAATTTCAGGAGTTACTATAGGCGAAGGAACATGGACCAGGAAACGGAAAGCAACCAGTATGCCCAGAGTAAACAGGAGTCTGTGCCTCAAGTCCGGCAATGAAAAAATATCTATCATTGCCTGGATAAGGCGTGGTTGACTTTCCTTGCGTAGCTGCATTCTAAACTCTCTGCACACTTCCTCCAGCAGCAAGGATTTTCTTCTCTGCTGCTGCAGAGAATTTAGCAGCTGTAACTACCACAGGCTGATGAATATCGCCATAGCCAAGAATTTTCACAGGTTGTTTGAGTGACCTGATTAGTCCTGTTTTAAGCAGACTCTCTGGGTTCACTTCACTCGCTGCGGGGAAGATTGCAAGGCTACCAACGTTTACAACGCTGTATTTGGTTTTAAAGATATTGGTAAACCCTCTTTTTCTGGGAAGCCGTCTTATAAGAGGCAATTGACCGCCCTCGAAACCGAGACGGACGCCACCGCCAGAACGAGATTTTTGCCCTTTACAACCTCGTCCTGAATAAGTACCATGACCGCTACCGTCTCCACGACCTACACGTTTTGGCTTATGCGTGGCACCTTGAGGAGGGCTCAATTCATTCTGTCTCATTTGCTTCATCCTGTTGAATTTCAAAGTCAGTTTTGCCTTCAATTATAGACTCTTTAGGTTTCTTCAGACTGGCTAGAGCAAGCATGGTGGCTCTGACTACATTAATTCGGTTAGAACTACCAAGAGATTTGCCAATAATGTCTTTTATGCCAACCAATTCGGCTACTGCGCGGACAGTATTGCTGGCGATTATACCGCTGCCAGATGCTGCTGGCTTAAGTAAAAGCTTAGATGCCCCGTACTTGGCTAAAATTTCATGGGGAATGGTATTGTTAACAATTGGTACCTCGATTAGCTCTTTCCGTGCTGCCGCGCTGGCCTTACGTATCGCTTCAGCAACACCGGTTGCTTTGGCTAAGCCTACTCCCACATGTCCCTTGCCATCACCAATTATCAGCAGGGCTCGGAAACGAAGCCGTTTGCCGCCTTTGACCACCTTGGTTACGCGATTAACAGCTATTAATTTCTCCTCGAATTCTAGCTCCGAAGCATCAATCCTGGCCTTTTTACCGATTACCCGCGTAATAGCTTTCATATACTAAACCTCTTTTCTCCTAGCAGGTAAGGCAAGAGGGGGGAAGTCACTCCCTATCCCCCTTCAAATCTCTTTCCTGTTTAAACTGTTTTTGAATTTCTACAAAATCCTCCACCGTTTTTACCAGCAGCGACATTATAGGGTGTACCATCTTAAAATAGAAGCCCGCCTTTTCTGGCAGCTTCAGCAAGAGCCTTAACCCTGCCATGGTACTTAAAACCACCTCGGTCGAAAACCACGGCATTAATTCCCTTATCTAAAGCTCTTTGAGCAAGTAGTGAACCTACAAACTCAGCTTGCTTGGTTTTCGTCATTTGATTGGTCTTATCTCTTGCCTCAGTATCTAGAGTGTTTATCGAAACCAGGGTTTGGCTTATAGAATCATCTATAACTTGAGCATAGATATGATTTAAGCTTCGGAAGACGCATAATCGGGGGCGCGAAGCAGTGCCTGCTATCTTCTTTCTCGTTCGCTTATGCCGTACTTTTCGAATTAGTTGTGAATTTGCTTTAGCCATTACATTCCACTATGCCTTGGATACTTTGCCTACCTTGCCAGGTTTAAGGTGTAGCTTCTCCTCAGCGTATTTAATTCCTCTCCCTTTATAAGGGTCAGCAGGGCGTATAGCCCGTATCTTAGCTGCTGCCTCTCCGACATTTTCTTTATCAATACCCCAGATGTGAATACGATTTGTCCCCTCAACGGTTGCATTGATATCAGCGGGTAGTTGGAACTCTACAGGATGACTATATCCAATCTGAAATACCAACTTATCACCGACCTTCTGTACTCTGTAACCTACGCCATTTATTTCTAAAACTCGTTCGAATCCTTTAATTACCCCTTCAACCATATTGGCCAGGAGGGTGCGAGTAAGCCCATGTAAAGAACGGTGTGTTCTGCTATTGCTGGGTCGCCTCACCAGCAAGTTCCCATTTTCTAGGGCAATGGAAAGATCTGGAGAGAAACACCGATGAAGTTCTCCCTTTTCACCTTTTACTGTTACTTCATTCCCCTCAATCCTCACCTCGACATCTTGAGGTATAGGAATGGGGAGTAAACCAATTCGAGACATTTATTGCTCCTTAGTTAATCTACCATATGTAACATAGAATTTCGCCACCGAGGTGACGCCGCCATGCCTCTTGTCCGGTCATAATGCCCTGGGGTGTAGATAAAATAGCGATGCCTAAGCCTCCGTAGACTCGTGGAATTTCGTGTCTTCCAACATAGATTCTGAGGCCAGGCTTGCTTACTCTCTCTAAGCCCAGTAGCGCTGGCTGGCTATCTAGGTATTTAAGCCGAATTCTTATTGTCTGCTGGGTTTTATCCTTGAGAATCTCGAAATTATTAATGAAATCCTCTTCTTTAAGAACTTTAGCAATAGAGAGCTTTACTTGAGATGAGGGCACCAGCACATCATCATGACTTACCATGATGGCATTGCGAATTCGAGTCAGCATATCAGCGATTGGATCAGTAATATTCATTAAATTTCCTTACCAACTTGATTTCCTTACCCCTGGTATAACGCCAGTTACAGCGAGTTTACGAAAGCAAATACGACATAGGCCAAATTTACGCATATAAGCACGCGGCCTGCCACACAACTGACAGCGGTTTCGTTGTTGCACTTTAAATTTCGGTGGTCGCTTTGATTGTACGATTTTGGACGTTTTTGCCATCTCAACCTTTCCTGAAGGGCATGCCCAAGAGTTTTAACAGGAGCTTTGCCTCATCATCTTTCTTGGCCGTAGTGACCACGGTTACTTGAAGACCACGAATCTTGTCTATTTTATCATAATTGATTTCTGGGAAAACTATCTGCTCTTTTATGCCTAAATTATAGTTACCTTGACCGTCAAAGGAGTCCGTTGAGATTCCTCGGAAGTCGCGGAGACGTGGTAGAACAACATTAACTAATTTATCGAAAAAGGCATACATTCGCTGACCTCGCATTGTTACCATCATTCCAATAGGCATACCTGTTCTTACCTTAAAGGAGGCGATGGATTTCCTGGCTCGTGTTATTACCGGGTGCTGACCGGAGATTGTTGCCAGGTCTACATCCGCTGCTTCAAGTGCTTTAGGGTTTTGTATTGCTTCGCCTAAGCCAATACTAACCACAATCTTTTCCAGCTTTGGTAGCTGCATTACGTTATCAATGCCAAGTTCAGCTTTCAGTTGGGGGATTAATTCAGTTAAATATTTCTCTCTTAACCTAGATCTCATATTAACTCCACTCAATCAATTACCTCCTGACAGGAGCGGCAAATCCGTACCTTGTTGCCAGCGTCAAGTAGGCGAAACCCGACTCGCGTCGGTTTACCACACTTGGCGCAGAGCAACATTACGTTGGATACATGAAGTGGTGCTTCGAGCTCAATTATGCCAGCCTGTCGAGCTCCCGCGTGGGTACGGGAATGACGTTTGACCATGTTAAGCCCTTCCACCATTATCCTGTTCTCTTTATGGAAGACACGGCGCACTTTCCCCTTTTTCCCCCTATCTTTACCATTGGTGATAATAACAGTATCGCCTTTTCTGATCTTCATTTCAAAGAACCTCTGGGGCTAAAGATATTATCTTAGTAAAGTTCTTGTCTCTAAGCTCTCGGGCTACGGGGCCGAAAATACGACTCCCCTTGGGGTTATTTTTATCACCCAGAATAACTGCTGCGTTCTCATCAAATCTTATATAGGAGCCATCAGGACGGCGATAAGGTTTGGCAACACGCACCACTACAGCTTTTACCACCTCACCACCTTTTATCATTCCGCGTGGCATGGCTCGTTTTACTGTAGCCACAATAACATCACCGACAGATGCATATCTTCTCCTGGTCCCGCCAAGCACATTAATACACATAATTTGCTTGGCCCCTGTATTATCAGCTACTTTAAGCCTGGTGTAAGCTTGTATCATTTGTGTCTGCCTTATCTGGTGTTTTTATTAATTCCCTTCTGGATACTATCTCCATTACACGCCAGCGCTTCTCCTTAGAAAGGGGACGTGTTTCAACGATTCTGACATTGTCTCCTATTTCGCAGGCATTACCCTCATCATGAGCCTTATACTTTTTAGTGTGTTTAATAGCCTTTTTATAAAGTGGGTGATGTCTTATGGTTTGTGTGGCTATTACAACAGTTTTATCCATCTTATTGCTCACTACCTGCCCGATTTTAGTTTTTCTCTTTCCGGTGTAACTCATTTTAAGTCAAGCTCCCTCTCCTTTAAAATAGTCTCCATCCTGGCAATTATTCTCTTGACGCTGCTAATCTCATGGTAGTTTATCAGCTGACGGGTTGCCAGGCGAAAGCGGAGATTGAAAAGCTCTTCATGAGACTCTTCCAACTTTCTTAATAATTCCTCTTTACCGAGGGCGCGAATTTGGTCAACTTTCAACTTTTTGTTGCCTCTCTTGCTGCGAAGCTAGTAGTAATGGGAAGTTTGTAGGAGGCGAGATGCACTGCCTGTTGAGCTGTCTCTTTGCTTAGACCGCTCAATTCAAACATGATTCTGCCTCGCTTAACCACAGCTACCCAATGATCGGGGGCTCCTTTACCACTACCCATCCTGGTCTCCGCTGGTTTCTTGGTTACGGATTTGTCTGGGAAAATGCGTATCCACATTTTTCCGCCACGTCGCAAATAGCGCACGAAGACTCGGCGAGTGGCCTCAATTTGCCTTGCTGTTATCCAGGCGGATTCCTCAGCTCTTAGACCAAAATCACCGAAGGAAATAGTATCCCCACTGTGAGCTGCTCCTTTTAGTCGCCCTCTATGAACTTTGCGGTATTTCACTCGTTTTGGTTGTAACATTCTCTCTTCTTACCTCGGAAACAATATCCCCTCTATAAATCCATACCTTTACCCCAATGCGCCCCATGACAGTGTGAGCTTCAGTAAAACCATAACTGATATCAGCGCATAATTTATGTAAGGGCATTTGGCCCAGATGCATGCCCTCAGATCTGGCAATTTCGCGTCCACCAAGCCTTCCAGAGCATCTTACCTTTACTCCTTTAGCACCAGCCTGTATGGTTCGAAAAGTAGCTTGCTTCATAGCGTGACGGAAAGGCACTCTGCCTTCGATCCGGTCAGCTATATTTCGGGCTACCAGACAAGCTTCAAGTTCAGGATGCTCAACTTCTCTGATGGTTAATCTAACCCTATTGCCAATAACCCTTTCCATCTCCGAACGCAGTAATTCCACGTTTTGACCTCCCCTGCCAATCAAAATGCCAGGGCGGGCAGAATATAGGGTCAGGCATAGCTCGTTGCCCGTTCGTTCGATTTCTACTCGAGCCACACCTCCACCAGTGCATTGTTTTTCGATGGCGTTACGTAGTTTCAGATCATCAAGTAAAAACTTTGCATAGTTGGCTTCTGCATACCACTTAGCTTGCCAATCGTGTGTAATGCCTAACCTGAAGCCTTGAGGATGAACTTTATGTCCCAAGATTAGTTTCCCTCCTTAACGAAAACTGTAATATGACTGGACCTCTTCAAAATAGGGCTTATTCTACCCCTTGATTGAGGACGAAACCTTTTTAAAGTATGTCCTTGATTAGCAAAGACACTGGAGATTTTAAGGTTATCAGAGGGTATTTGAAAATTGTTTTCAGCGTTAGCAGCCGCTGATTTAATAACCTTGGCCACAGCTTCGGCTGCTGGGGTGGGCACGAAGCTGAGAATAGTTAAGGCTTCGTCAACTTTCTTACCTTTAACCATGTCTATCGCCAGGCGAACCTTCTGAGGTGAAATACCGATATCTTTAGCTACAGCTTTAACATTCACCCTTTACTTAGCTCCTTTTATCCTGCACAGTTACTTTGGCTTTAGTGATATGCCCTCTAAATGTCCTGGTGGGTACGAATTCAGCCAGTTTATGGCCTACCATGTTTTCTGTGATGAAAGTGGCTATGTGTTTCCTGCCGTTATGTACGGCAATGGTGTGTCCTATCATCTGTGGAAAAATTGTGGAGGCGCGGGACCAGGTCTTTAGCACTGTTTTTTCCCCCGAACTATTAAGCGCCTCTATCTTTTTAAGCAATTTAGCATCACAATATGGCCCTTTCTTGAGTGACCTAGACACCTTAGTTCCTCCGTTTAACTATCATTTTATTTGATTTCTTGCGGCTACGGGTCTTGTAACCCAGGGCTGGTTTCCCCAAGGGCGTTTTGGGATGTTTTAATCCTATTGGGGATCTACCTTCACCACCACCGTGAGGATGGTCTCGAGGTGTCATGGCAGATCCTCGAACTGTAGGACGTATGCCTAGCCACCTCTTGGATCCAGCTTTGCCAAATTTTATATTCTCGTGGTCAACATTACCCACCTGACCGATAGTAGCCTTGCATTTATAGTGAAATTTACGCAATTCTCTTGATGGTAGGCGGAGCAAAACATACTTACCCTCTTTACTGATAATTTGGGCAGCGTTGCCAGCGCTGCGAGCAAGCTGTCCTCCTTTGCCGGGCTCAAGCTCGATATTATGAACTAAAGTGCCCACAGGGATTGAGCTCAATGGCAGGCTATTTCCTGGTTTTATGTCGACTTCTTCACCTGCCTCTATGGTATCGCCTGAAGTTAGGCCCAAAGGAGAGAGGATATAACGCTTTTCCCCATCAACATAGTGGATTAGGGCAATTCTGGCTGAACGGTTGGGATCATACTCAATGGAGGCTACCTTTCCAGGAACACCCAGCTTATTCCTGCTGAAATCGATAATGCGAAGCTTACGCTTGCTTCCTCCACCTCGATGACGCACTGTTATCACGCCTCGACTATTCCGTCCTGCGTTCCTTTTAAGTGGCAAAAGCAGCGATTTCTCAGGAGGCACTTTGCTAAGTTCATCAAAGGTGGTGCTAACCTTGCCTCTCCTGCCCGGAGATGTTGGATTATAGGTTTTTAACACTACATATCACCTCATACATTTGCGCTAACATCATGGATGCCTTCTTTGCCAACGAGTTTTCTTAAGAAGTTTCTTATGTTGATGCTTGGACATCTTTTTCTTTCTCCACTTAATAACTGATCCCAAAACTTACCTCACATACAGTATATAATAAATTAGACACCTTCAAAGAAGGTGATCTTAGCCTCTGGCTCTAATTCAACTATTGCTTTCTTCCAGGTTGGACTTGTTATTTCTTTTCTGCCCCTCCTCCTTGTCTTTCCTGGAACGGTTATAGTATTGACTTTAGTCACTTTCACTTTAAAGGCTTTTTCAACTGCTTCCTTAATCTGAGGCTTGGTAGCCTTCCTGGCTACTTCAAATACATATTTATTCTCTTCCTTAAGCATGGTCGCCTTCTCTGTAATGAGAGGGCGGCGCATTACCTCATAGAGATGCACTGTTGATTCCCTCTCTTCCCCAAATTTTCTCCATATTATGAAGTGCGGAAATGGTGATTATCAATGCTTTATAAGAAAGTAGATCCAGCACATTAATTAGATCTGATGGTAGAACTTTAGTATCAGCCAGATTACGTGCTGATTTGACTAGATTGGGATAGGAACGCTCGGTAACGATTAGAGCAGTGGAATTAATATCGAGTGCCGATAGAATATCAATCATGCCTTGCGTTTTGGGTCTTTCGAAGAAAGGTTCTTCTATTACTTTTAAATCCTCTTCTCTGGCTTTAGAGGAAAGAACACACCTTAAGGCTAAACGTCTCATTTTCTTGGGCATAGATTGGCGATATGACCGTGGTTTAGGCCCGAAAGCCACCCCACCTCCTCTGAGCAGTGGTGATTTTATATTCCCTCTCCTTGCCCTTCCAGTGTGCTTCTGGGAATAGAGTTTCCTCGTACTTCCTTTGACTTCGCACCTGCTCTTTGTGGATGCGGTTCCTTGCCTGTTATTAGCTAGTTGCCTCACCATTGCTTGCTGAACCACTGCTTTGTTAAGGGGGATGCCGAAAACATCCTCACTAATATCTACGTGGTCCACAATTTCCCCTTTTAAACTATAAACGGGAACCTGCATTTACTATTTACCCGCCTTTTGGATAATTAGCAGGCCCCTTTTAGCTCCGGGCACTGCTCCTCTAACCAGAAGTAAATTCTGGCTTGTATCAACTCTAACCACCTCAAGATTACGTACAGTGGTCTTCCTATTTCCCATGTGTCCTGACATGCGTTTCCCTTTGAGCACTCGACCTGGGTAGGTAGTGGCGCCGATTGAACCTGGAGCACGATGCCGATCAGATTGCCCGTGAGTTTTCGGTCCACCGGCAAAGTGGTAACGTTTCACCACACCGGCAAAGCCCTTGCCCTTGGATAATCCGCTTACCTTAATAAGATCACCTGAGTTTAAAAAACCAACATCTACCTTATCACCATGTTTAACTGGCCCTGTATCCTCAATCCTGAATTCATGGAGATACCTCATTTTATCTAGTCCTTTTAGATGCCCTCTTTGTGGAGCATTAAGGCGCTTAGTTTCCATAAAACCTAACTGGACAGCACAATAACCATCCTTGGCTTGATTTTTTATTTGAGTAACCAAGCAAGGTCCCGCTTCTATGGCAGTTACTGCTGCCATCTCCCCACTTTCCAGAGGGACCTGCGTCATACCTATTTTCCTGCCAATAATACCTGAAAACATAGCTTTACTATAACTTTATATCTATCTTTACGCCAGAAGGCAAATCAATTTGAGTCAAGGCGTCTATAGTTTTAGAAGTTGGCCGTAAAATATCGATAAGCCGTTTATGAGTGCGAATTTCAAATTGTTCTCTTGAATCTTTATCAATATTTGAAGAGCGTATGACACAGAATTTCTCTATGTGTGTAGGCAAAGGTACAGGACCGGTAATGATGGCTCCCGTACGTTCTACTGCTTCTATTATTTGCTTAACTGATTGATCCACTAACCTGTGATCAAAGCCCTTGATTTTAACACGAACCTTATTACTGCTCATTATCGTATCCTGGAGCTAGCCGCAATTTGCTCACCCAAACCATGCGGCAACTCTTCATAGCGGTAAAACTCCATAGCGTAGGTCGCTCTCCCTTGACTGAGTGATCTCAAGTCGCTAACAAAACCAAAAGTCCTGGCCAGAGGAATAAAGCAGCGGATAACAGAAGAACCTTCATTAGTTTCAACGTTATCGATACGTGCCCTCCGAGAATTCAAATCGCCGATAATATCTCCCAAGAATTGTGATGGAGTTAATATCTCGCCCTTCATAATAGGTTCTAAAAGAATGGGGTTTGCTTTCGCCATACCGTTCTTAGTAGCAATGGAACCTGCTATCTTGAAAGCCAGGTCGGAAGAATCAACCTCATGATAACTGCCGTCATATAAACTCACTTTAATATCTACCGTTGGATAACCAGCCATCGGCCCATTTTGCAGAGCGTCCTTAACTCCGCTTGCTATTGGTGAGATAAATTCCTTGGGTATAGCTCCACTCCGGATTTGGTTATTAAACTCGAACCCGCTTCCTCTCTCGCCAGGCTCAAGCTTGAGCCAGACGTGCCCATATTGTCCTTTGCCGCCAGATTGGCGGATGAACCTTCCTTCAGATTCTACAGGTGCAGTAATCGTTTCTTTATAAGCTACTTGAGGCTCGCCCACCTTTACTTTCACGCCAAACTCGCTGGATATACGTTCTGCCACTACTTCAAGGTGTAGTTCACCCATTCCTGAGATAAGCATCTGACTTGTTTCTGGGTCATTGTGGAACTTAAAGGTGGGATCCTCTTCGGCAAGCTTGCTAAGAGTATCCCCTAACTTATCTTGGTCAGCTTTACTTTTGGGTTCAATAGCCATTGAAAGTACTGGCTCGGCAAAATGTATGGCCTCAAAAAGTACCGGCCGAATAGTGTCGCAAAGAGTGTCACCTGTGGATGTTTTCTTAAAACCTACAGTAGCTACAATGCTACCAGTGTCGGCTTCATCGAGTTCTTCTCGATGATTGGCATGCATAATAAATAACCTTCCCACGCGTTCCTTCTCACTCCTGGTGGAGTTGAGAACCTGTACTCCAGACTTCACTTTGCCTGAATATACTCGCAGGAAGGTTAATCGGCCCATAAATGGGTCGGAAACAACCTTAAAAGCTAGACAAGCAAGAGGTTCTTCGTCGTTTGCCAGGCAAAAGAGGTTCTGCCCATTCCTGGGATTGATAGCTTGAATAGGAGGAATATCTAAAGGTGAAGGAAGGTAATTTACAGTGGCATCAAGCAAGGGTCGAATCCCCTTACCTTTTAAAGCGCTACCGCACAGTATGGGTACTATTAGGTTATTTATAGTCAGTCTTCTTATGGCTGTTTTGAGTTGAGAAACGGGAATTTCGTGACCCTCCAGATATTCAAGCATGATCTGGTCATCGTTCTCGGCTAATTTCTCAATCAACGATTGACGGTATTTAGTCGCAATAGCCCTGTCACTTTCAGGTATAGAGTCCTCCGCTGGCAACAGTTGGGGGTCGTCAGGGAAGATAATTGCCTTGTTCTCTACAAGGTCAATAATGCCCCGAAAAGAGCTCTCTGTACCCAGTGGGAGCTGTATTGGTAATACATTGGCTCGCAATCGCTCCTGAATCATGTTGATTGTGTGATAATAATCTGAGCCAATCCTATCCATTTTATTGATAAAGCAGATCCTGGCAACATTATATTTATTCGCCTGGCGCCAAACAGTCTCTGATTGAGCTTCTACCCCGGCTACAGCATCAAGGATTACAATCCCACCATCCAGTACTCGGAGACTACGTTCAACCTCAGCAGTGAAATCCACATGTCCTGGAGTGTCGATAATATTGATGCGATGCTTATCCCAGTGACAGGTAGTGGCGGCTGAGGTGATAGTAATGCCGCGCTCTCGTTCCTGCAGCATCCAATCCATTACTGCTGTCCCTTCATCCACCCCTCCTATTTTATAGGTATGCCCTGTATGATAGAGAATCCTCTCTGTGGCGGTGGTTTTACCAGCGTCTATATGAGCGATGATTCCTATATTTCGTATCTTTTCCAAAGGGAAGGTTCTCATTGTAGGTTTATCCTTTATCGCAAGTACTGTTTTCACTATAATCTCTTACCAGCGATAGTGGGCGAAGGCTTTATTGGCTTCAGCCATCTTGTGGATATCATCACGTTTTTTAACTGTCGCCCCCTGACCTTTAACAGCGTCGATTAACTCAGTTGTTAGTTTGTCCACCATAGATTTTCCGCTGCGTGCCCGTGCTGAGGTAATAAGCCAGCGCATAGCCATGGAACGTCCAGAATCCCTCTCTACCTCAATAGGAACTTGATATGTGGCACCTCCAACTCGGCGTGCCTTGACACGGACAAGTGGCGTGCTATTCTCGATAGCCTGTTCCAAAACCTCCACAGGGCTGATATCGAGTTGTTGACTGGCAAGCTGAGTAGCATTGTAGGTAATATATTCAGCCGTAGCTTTCTGCCCTCTTAACATAAGCTTATTAATGAATTTGCTTACAGTAATGCTGCTATATTTAGCATCAGGTGGCAATACTCTTTTTAATGCTTTTTTAGCTCTTCTTGGCATCTGGTGTCCTCACTATTTTTGTGGTTTCTTGCAACCATATCTACTGCGACATTGCTTCCGTCCAGCTACGCCTTCAGTATCTAATGTGCCACGGATGGCATGGTAGCGAACACCAGGAACATCCTTAACCCTGCCACCACGAATCAAGATTACAGAGTGTTCCTGTAAATTGTGGCCTTCGCCGGGGATATAGACGTTTACCTCCATACCATTGGTTAGCCTTACACGAGCGATTTTGCGTAGCGCCGAGTTTGGCTTTTTGGGTGTAACGGTCTTGACCTGAATACAAACGCCGCGTTTCTGAGGCGATCCTGAAGTCCACTTGGTTTCACCTGTCATAGCATTATGTCTGTAATGCAATGCAGGAGCCTTAGTTCGCTTATGGAACTTCTGCCGCCCTTTACGAACAAGCTGATTAATCGTTGGCATTTCCGCAATCTCCCGTTATTTCTGGGCAATAAAAAAGCCGTCTAGTCAAATACCGGTCTACTTACCTTCAACAATGCTTCTCGGCTTTAACTGGCCGGTTTTCCTAGCTCTATACCTGTTTACTTCTTAGTAGACACCAGCTTTGTACTGTAACATACTAGGAATGGAAGTGTCAAATTCGACTTTTTGGTATGTCAAGACTCTTTAGAAATGTTCTAAGGTTTTAGCACCATATTCTTTATCTGGCTGATCTATTAAAGTGTCTTTCTGTGATGAAGGTAATTATATTGAGCGGGGGAGCATACTATAGATATCATGTTTGTTTGTGTATGAAGGTATCATTCTACCTTGTAGCCAGCGGGGTATTGACAAACGAGAGGTAATGCTATAAGTTATTTTTCTGCAGTTAGGTCGGGGAATAGAAGTTAAATACTTTGAGTTAAGCTATATCAAGGGGGTGATGCGTATGCCAATATAGCAAAGTAATCAAGCAGGTCTTCGTATACCAAAAATTTAAAGAAAGGAGTTATAACGAAGGATGAAGAGATTTTTATTAATTCCAGTAATAGTTATGTTGATGGCGGGATTGATCTTTAGTGGTTGTGCCAAGCCGGCACCAGCACCAGCGCCGGCACCTGCGCCAGCACCGACGCCGGCACCTGCGCCAGCACCGGCGCCAGAGCCAGAACCAGAAGCCATTACATTGAGATTATGTAATGGCTTGGCTCCAACGGTCTTTCAGAATACGGATATACTTCCCAAATTCAAAGCGGAGATTGAGCAAAAAACTAATGGGAGGGTTACTGTAGAGCTTTATCCCGGGAAAGAGCTTTATGGGCATATAGATGGTGCAGAAGCAGTACAATTAGGGGCTGTTGACATGTCATTCAGTGCCACGGACCACTGGACTGGATATAGCCCGGTCTTCGGTTTCACCCTTTATGCTTTCCTGATTAAGGATATCCCCATGTTTCAAGAATATGAGGCTCAGATAATTCCCATTGTAGACCCTTTATGGGAGGAAGTAGGGGTAAAGCGCCTTGCCTTCGTTCCTTATAGTTCCAGTTGTGTGGCAACCACCACTCTTGTTGAATGGCCGGAGGATTGTGAAGGACTTAGAATCAGGGGGATGTCAGACCCATTCTTTCATGACATTGAAGCCTGGGGAGGAATTCCGGCGGCTATGAGTCCTGATGAGGCATACGATGCTTGTGCTAAAGGGGCTCTTGAGGGAATAATGTCAAGCTGGCAGAGCGTTACAGCAAGAAAGTGGTATGACATTTCAGACTATGTTTTCGGCACAGTCTGTTGTTCTATGTGGGGAATCTTTATGAATAAAAAAGTATGGGATGGATTGCCACCGGATGTTCAGGCGGTTATCGCAGAGGCTGCTAAGAATGCTCATGATCTGGGTATGTCCGGGCAAAGGGCAGTTGATGAGGCAGCTCGAGAAGAACTCAGGGGCCACGGAATGAACGTTAAGGTATTTACGCCTGAAGAGGCGGCAATATGGAAAGAGACATCGAGGTCAGCTTACGCCAAGTATTTATCGGTATGTACGGATGCTGGAGAGGGGGATACAGCTAAGGCACTTTTAGCGCTATTTGGCGAGTAAGTTTTCCAGGGCAATCTTATGGCGCCATACTGTGACTTGTCGCGGTGTGGCGCCTCTTTTTAGGGTTTGATAGGCACCCACGCTTCTATCAGTAGTTGTACAGGAAAAGCTACAAAGGCCTCTTCAGGGCTCAAGAATTATGTTTTTGTTTTGGATAGAGCCCCTTAAACCCATATTGAGCTCTCGATTGCCCAATCTCTATGTTTGTAGACTGCCTTGAAGGAAGTCAGGTTATTAAGGTCCTGCAAGGAGAGGGACATCGGTTAAGCTTATAATATCTCAAATGAATGAGGCTATCTCTTGCAATGACTTCCGGTGAAGGTCAGGCACCACTGCATCGTCAGAAGGATAGCCGACCACCAGGACTAGAAACGGTTTCTCGTTGGCAGGTCGACCGAGGATATCACTCAGGAAATACATCGGGTTGGGGGTATAGGTGAGCGAAACGAGACCGGCTTGGTGAATTGCTGTAATAAGTATACCGGTCGCGATGCCGACTGATTCAGAGACATAGTAGTGCTTGATTATTCCTTCGTCTGGTGACAGCCCGTAACGCTGTGCGAAAATAACAATCAGGCATGGCGCGGTCTCCAGAAAAGGCTTATGCTCATCGGTACCTAAAGGGAACAGGGCTTCCAGCCATTCTTGGGGGGCATATTTTTTATAGAATTCATGCTCACGTTCTTCGGCTGCTTCCCGAATCTGCCGCTTTACCGCAGGGTCGGTGACAACCGAAAAATGCCATGGTTGCATGTGAGCACCACTGGGTGCGGTTGAAGATGCGCGCAGGCAATTCTCTATTATCTTAAGTGGTATCGGTCGGTCCGAAAAGTGACGTACCGTGCGTCTCCGTTGCATGTCTGCGTAGAAAGTAGCCGCCCGTTGCTTCATCTCCTCTACAGGGTATTCGCGGTAATTCGCAAGCGGAACAAACCTTGGCTTTGTCATAAGTCGTGATTTCCTGTATGTGTCTCTCATCTATCTGAACAAGATCATTTTGTTAGAGATCAGGGGCAGATAGAGCTGGAGGATTACTTTGGGGTTATTGTATTGTTGACGTAGAGCCAATTACATCGACCTTAACTGGTATAGGCACTGTAACCTCACGGCCAGGTGACGGAAGATAAGTGGTGGCAGTTCCAGGTGTAGTCATCTCGCCACGCTGATTTACCCCATCAATTCTAATATCAACCGCACCGTATTCAACTTCCCCCTCGGTCACCTTATACTTTTTGACTACTTCCCCGCTAAACCAGGTCGTATCTCCTAAATTGCAGGGTTTCCGTATCTGTACATTCATGCGTCTCAAGAAACCGTCGTCTCCCATCCAGTTAGTAATTAGAGTTCCCGCCATTTCATATCTCTGGGCACCATAGTCGAAAGGTAAACCCAGACCTCTGGCTCGGACTAAGGTTATATCGTTATGCTCAGCCTCGGCACTCTCGTATGGCCAATTGGTCGTAGGGTTAGTACGCAATGCGTACTAACCGAACTGTGCCTTTCCAACCTTATACCCTATCTTGAATGTACCCGGCCAGGCTATAGCCATGCATAATCCATGACCGCGATATGTAATCTGCTCCAACAGGGTTAATGGCCCTCTGGCCATTTTGGGCAATTTATCGCCGACATTTACCTCATCCCAATAGAGGGTTTTACTACCGCGTTGTGTCTCGGCATCGTAGGCGGTTGTAATTTCCTCTATTTCCTTCTGGCTATACTTATAAGGCTCTTCTTTTGCATAGAGCATATACCCCGACTCCCCGGCCTTCGCCTCTTCAGGCATGTCCACTTGGATCTGCATTGCATCCTGTTTACCTATGAGGTCACCATGTTGATTCCACACTCCCCCTTCGGCAATCAGGAAAAGCAAATCGCCCTTTCCCCCATGCTTCATCCAAACATCCTTGAGTACCAGACTAGTTGTATATCTATCCCCGGCTCGAAATACATCGACCCACTCAAGCTCATTGCCTCCAACAAAGTTCAGCACTCTCCAAGGTTTATCAAAACACCCAGAATGGGGCTGGGGATATCTCACTGCAGAAATGATAGTCGGGGGAGCGATTAGGCATCCCCATCTAGTTTTTGGACCATAGGCGGGGTCGGTGAAGAGCGGATTATCGTCACCTATACCGTCGCAGTAAAACTTTATTCTGATCCAGTCTAAAGGAAAGGGCTCAGGAAGTCTCATTTCCCTCACCTCTTTGCCCACATAATTCTCCTTAATATGCTTTTCCATGTCTTTCAACATTAGCCCTTCTGCCATTGTTTTAAACCTCCGTTAATTTTCTCTTCCCTGTGTAAGATTTTAGTCCACCGTAGTTACTCCATCTTTTATCACTTACTGGGGTAATTTTTAGAACATAGTGCCTGGTAGCCATAAGACTATTTGTGGGAAGAGGTATATTAATACCAGAGTTAGCACCATTATAATCAAGAATGGTATGGTACCACGCACAATACTGCCAAGTGGCATTTTAGTTATCCCCTTGATAACGAACAGGTTCAGACCTACAGGTGGTGTAAGCAGTCCTATCTCACCATTCAGAATATAGAAAACACCAAACCAGAGGGGATGAATGCCCAATGCCATAGCAATGGGGAAGGTAAGGGGAAGGGTAATTAACATAATGGAGATACATTCCATAAACATCCCAAGGATGAGCAGTATGAAGAAAACAATTAATAAAAAGGTTATTGGGGTCAGGTTTGCTGCCTCAACCGCTGCAAGCACGCTATGCATGATTTGGTTTTGTGAGATTACAGACCCGTAAATTGCCGCGAAAGCCACGATACATAGGACCATTAAGCTGAGCTGGGTACTTTTCAGGATACTCTTTTTTAACTCTTGCCAGGTAAGAGTCTTAAGTATAAATACACCTACTATAAGAGCATATGCTACCAGAATCCCTCCTGCTTCTGTCGGTGTGAACAATCCAAGGTAAATACCGCCAAGCACAACGATCGGTGTAATTAGCCCCCAGGCTCCTGATTTTAGAGACACAAGCTTTTCTTTCATTGAGGTTGGTGGAAGGGGTGCGAGTTGCTCTTTTTTATCTTTTTTAAGAAAGCGTGGTCGCAAGACAATGAATACAATATAAAGGGAGAATAGAAGTAAGGCAGGCATAACTCCAGCCATAAATAGCCGACTTATTGATTCACTTACTATTATCCCGTACAGAATAAATCCAGCGGAAGGAGGGATTAGTGTTCCAACAGTTGAGCCGGCAACGGCACCACATGAATGCTCTTTATTGTAACCCCGGGCAAACAACAGGGGTAGGCAGATGGCAGACATAGCGGCTGTGGCAGCCACGCTAGAGCCGGTTATGGCGCAGAAGATGCCGCCCGATAGTACAGTTGCTATCAACAGTGGAGAGGGAACACGCCTGAGCCAGACTTCGACAAATGAGAAAATCCTTTCGGCCAGTCCGGCATCACTCATTAATATACCGCCCAGTATAAAAAGCGGCGCTGCAGTTAGGGGAAATGAGTTAAGTTGCTTAAAAGCGGTAAGAGGAAGTTGAATGAACTGTGAACTACCAAAGAGGCAGTATATGCCCAGACATCCTACAGCACCCAGCGCGAAAGCAACAGGCATCCCGGTAAACAAGAGGGTCAGAAGAATGATAAACAGCCCAATAAGCGGATGCACATAAATAAGCAGTATTGCGCCTATAACGAGCGCTACTGCTACTAAGGAAAGAGTTACAATTGGCCTGTCCCTTAATCTCGAGGGCGAAGGCTTGAGTGAAGCATTGAATAGTTGACGAGCGCTGCTGACTACTATTTTGAGGGACTGTACACTAAGTAAAAGGCATCCCAAAGGAACTACTGCGATGATTATCCACTTTGGGATTTTCAAAACAGCGGTGACGCTGGTTACACCAAGAACATAGCTGCTATGGGTCCATAGAGCCCCTTTCCAGCCCAGGATGATAAAGAAAACTATGGCAATTATGTATATAAAAACATCCAGGGCTGCATTAGTCTTTTCAGGCAAATGTTCTCTGAAGAGCTCTACGCGGACATGTACGCCTTCCCTGAGGCCATAACTGGCACCAATGAAGGTACAGGCTACCACTCCGTAGCAGGTAGCAGTAAAAAGCCAGGGCAAAGGTGTCCCGATAAACCTGCTGACTACGTTAACGAAAACGAAAAGAGCAACTATCACTAACAGCCACGATGATATTTGACCTGTTACCGAGGTAACGGCATTTGTGGCTTTGTCTGCTAATTTAATTACCTTATTCATGGGAAGTAATCCCTCTGCTTGATTAGAACTTCAAGCTCCTCTGCTTGCTGGGTAATATAACAATTTTCACGCCAGCTAATAGTCCGTGATTCTATTTTCCCTCAATCCAAGTGCTTTTAGTTAATTATCCCTGTCATACGGGTACAGGTATTTGAACCGGACGACCGGGCGATGGTAGATATA